>NZ_FUKJ01000282.1 GCF_900163745.1 Crenothrix polyspora | reverse complement strand
AAAATATCCGTAAAGCAGCGTAATGTAAATGGCAAGTCCCCCCGCACTTTTAATCACACCCGAAGGTGGACGTTTAATTCATACCTTGCCCTTGTGCATTGATGAAGCGACCAAAGATTTTTCCCCTGCCCAAAAACACGCGTATCAACTTGCGTTTGAGGCCGATATTGTTAATTTATTGGTGGGGCCTTTGGCCGAAGCCAAATACGTTGCCCTACGCGACAATGAGCCAATCAATCCACGGCTAGTCCCTGTGCAAGCCTTACAGTATTACGGCGGGACATCAGATCTCAAAATTATCCGCGAATACCTCGAATGCTTTATCACCGAAAAAACTGAACGTGCCGATAAAATCGCCGAATTATTTTTGATAGCATTCAGCTTTATCAACAACCCCGCTAACTGGCAGGCGATTGTAGCGTTGGCGGATTATATCCTCAGAGCCGGTAAAGACCGGATAGAATGCGAGGAAGCAGGGCTTATCATTAGCCAGCAATACCTCTGAATATATTTTTGCTATGCCCGTTTTTTTAACTATACTTACCAGATTTGTCTTACATTAAATAAAAAACCTGTTGTCAATACCTTTTTTAAGATTAACGTAATGTGTATTTGCTAGATTACATTGGCATATCGCGCATCTACTTTGAATAGGAGTCACAATGAACCGGAATCATATTACCCGTGCTTTGAATCAAGTGAGTCACAATGAATTAAGTCGTGAAACAGCTATTTACGAAGCAGCTCATGCAACCGCCATTTACCTAGGCAATAAACAAAGACACTTGCCGCCTATTTTTTTTCAGATTTCCATTACCCATGATGCCTGCGGAATGGACAACGAATGGATCGCCAAAATAGATGGCGGTCGTTTGATCCATACCCTGCCCTCTTCAATAGCTGAAGCCACCAGAGACTTTACCGATGCCCAAAAACAAGCCTATCAGCTTGCGTTTGAAGCCGATATTATAAATCTGCTGGTAGGGCCGCTGGCCGAAGCCAAATACGTTGCCCTGCGTGACCATACACCGATTAATCCCTGTTTAATTCCTATACAGCCTTTGCAATATTACGGCGAAACATCAGATCTGCACACTGTTCGTGAGTATCTGGAATGTTTTATTACTGAAAAAACAGAACGGATCAGTAAAATTGCCGAGCTATTTTTTATGGCGCTGAGCTTTATCAACAACCCATCACACTGGCAAGCGATTGTCGCTCTGACAGATTACATTCTCAGAGTGGGCAAAGACAGCATAGACTGCGAAGAAGCAGGGTTCATTATTACCCAGCAAGCTTGCTGATTAAAACTTACGAGCGACTACCAAATAACGCCGTACCAATCCTGACGATAGTAGCCCCTTCAAAAATGGCTGCTTTTAAATCACCGCTCATACCCAATGAGAAGGTATCCAGGTTAGGGTTATTCAGTTTAGCCACCGCCTGGTAAAGCTGTTGATAGGGTTGTCGCTGTAATTCAAAATCGTCTTGTGGCGATGGAATAGCCATTACACCGCGTAATCTCAATCGCGGCAGGGTTTCTATGGCTACGCACAACGTCGGCAAATCAGTCAAGGCAATCCCTGATTTCGTCTTTTCATCACTGATATTCACTTGCAGACAAATATTGAGTGGCGGCAGATAAACGGGTCGTTGATCGCTCAGGCGTTTGGCTATTTTTACGCTATCCACACTGTGTACCCACTGAAAATGCGCGGCAATAGCCTTGGTTTTATTGGATTGAATAGGGCCAATAAAATGCCAGGTAATATCGAAAGCCCCCAATTGCTGCTGTTTTTTTAACGCTTCCTGACAATAATTCTCCCCAAAATGCCGCTGTCCGGCTTGATAAGCAATCGCTATGTCGCTGGCTGGCTTGGTTTTACTGACTGCCAGCAACAAAACCGACTGTGGGCTACGTTGAGCGGCCTCTTGCAAAATACTGATGTCTGCAAGGATATGTTGAAGACGTTGACTGATTGTGTCCATGAGAAAGCGTAAAATAATGATCGGGGCTGTTTATTTAACCGCATACCTTCAAAAAAGCAAAACTTGAACTATTGTATGGGGATAGTATTGCATTCTACATATTACACGTTTTAAGAGGATGTTATGGATATTACCGAGTTACTGGCTTTTTCAGTGAAAAACAATGCGTCAGATTTGCATTTATCAGCAGGTTTACCCCCTATGATTCGGGTTGACGGCGATATTAGGCGAATCAATATTCCATCTTTGGATCATAAAGAAGTCCATGCGCTGATTTATGACATCATGAACGACAAGCAGCGCCGTGATTATGAAGAATTTTTAGAAACGGATTTTTCATTCGACTTACCCAATGTCGCGCGGTTTCGTGTTAACGCATTTAATCAGGGTCGGGGAGCGGCGGCGGTTTTTAGAACCATTCCCTCTAAGGTGTTAAGCCTGGAAGATTTGCAAGCGCCTAAGTTTTTTCAGGAGATCACCAAAAAATCCCGTGGCCTGATTTTGGTGACCGGCCCTACCGGTTCGGGTAAATCAACCACCTTGGCGGCAATGATTAACCACATCAACTATAACGATTATCAGCATGTGCTCACCGTTGAAGACCCGATTGAATTTGTACACGAGAGTCAAAAATGTCTCATCAACCAACGTGAAGTATACCGCGATACGCACGGATTTAACGAAGCCTTGCGCTCGGCATTACGCGAAGATCCGGATGTCATTATGGTCGGTGAAATGCGTGACCTTGAAACCATTCGCCTGGCGTTAACCGCTGCCGAAACCGGTCATTTGGTGTTTGGTACCTTGCACACCACATCGGCCGCTAAAACTATCGACCGTATTATTGACGTGTTCCCGGCTGCGGAAAAAGACATGATACGTTCGATGTTATCTGAATCATTACAAGCGGTCATTTCACAAATATTACTCAAGAAAGTGGGCGGTGGACGTATTGCCGCGCATGAAATCATGATAGGCACCTCGGCAATCAAAAACCTGATTCGGGAAGCTAAGGTGGCACAAATGTATTCGGCCATTCAAACCGGACGCAAAGAAGGTATGCAAACGCTGGATCAAAACCTAAAGGAATTGGTTGATAAAGGTTTAATCACTTCCAAAATGGCAATGGGTAAAGCAATTAATAAAGATATGTTCCGATAAAGGATTACACCCGTGGATTTTAAAGCCCTACTTACCCTGATGGTGCAAAAAAAAGCATCGGATTTTTTCATCACCGCCGAGCGTGCGCCGACCATGAAGGTAGATGGTAGCCTGGTTGAGGTTTCCAAGTCGGTATTGTCAGCAGATCAGGCGCTGAAAGTCGTGTTGAGTATCATGAATCAACGCCAGAAAACCGAATTTGAAAACACCAAAGAGTGCCAGTTTGCCATCACCTTACCCGATTTGGGGCGTTTTCGGGTCAGCGCATTTACACAACGGGATGCGGCTGGTATGGTGCTACGGCGGATTGAAAGTGAAATACCCGATGCCGATGCCCTGCATCTGCCCCCTATTTTAAAAAGTCTGATCATGGAAAAACGGGGGCTGATCATATTCGTAGGGGGTACAGGTGCGGGTAAATCATCGTCATTAGCGGCGTTAATCAGGCACCGTAATATAAACAGTAGCGGCCATATTATCACCATAGAAGATCCGATAGAGTTTCACCACCCGCATTTGGGCTGTATTATCACCCAACGTGAAGTGGGCGTTGACAGCGAGTCTTACGATGTGGCTTTAAAAAACACCCTGCGACAAGCGCCCGATGTAATTTTGATTGGTGAAGTCAGAACCCGCGAAACCATGCAAAATGCCATCACCTTTGCAGAAACCGGCCATTTGTGCCTGTGTACTTTACACGCTAACAATGCTAATCAGGCAATAGATCGGATTCTGCATTTCTTCCCCGATGAAATGCACGACCAGCTGCACATGGATTTATCGTTAAATTTGCGCGGTATTGTGGCGCAACAGCTTATCAAACGAACCGACGGCAAAGGCCGTTACCCTGCTATTGAAATTTTGATAAACACACCTTTGGCTAAAGATTTCATTCGTAAAGGCGAGGTACACAAACTGAAGGAATTGATGAAAAACTCCCGTGAACATGGGATGCAGACTTTCGATCAGGCGCTTTACGACTTATACACTGCCGGAAAAATCAGCTATCAGGATGCGCTCGATTACGCCGACTCCAGAAACGAAGTTCGTTTAATGATTAAGATGAGTGCTAATAACAGCGATCTTGAAAGCAATGATGGCCTGATTCTTTCTGAAATGCAAAACTAGCCTGGGCAGTAGAGATGCAAGATGCTGCGTCTCTGCCTCAAAAATCCCACCAACGTAATCTTGCTGTTGTATCGTCGTTTTAGGGAGACAAAGCCTGTACGTGAACAGCAAACTAACGCACAATTTCTTTTAACAACAACCAGAAAAACACCATATCCTCAATAAAATAACGTTTAAACATGCGCCTTGGTTCTTGTAAAAAACGGTAAAACCATTCAAAACCTGATTTTTGCATCCATAACGGTGCTCTTTTAACCTTACCCGCCATCACATCGAAAGTACCGCCGACACCCATAGCAAATGGGATTTTCATTTCCGCCTGGTAATGACTCAGGAAATGTTCTTTTTTGGGTGAGCTAATGGCAACAAATAAAAGGTCAGCCTGTGCAGTTTTAATCTGCTCTACAACATGCGGTTCTTCTGCCGTTGTCCAGTAACCATTTCGGTAACCGACTATTAAGATTTCTGGGTGCTTGTGTTCGTAGACTCGTTTTACAGTAGCCACTACTTCTTCCGTAGCCCCCAAAAAGTATATACGCCAAGCCTTTTCTGCGGCACGCTGCATTAATGCTTCAAATAAATCGACCCCCGTGACTCGCTCTTTCAACGGTTTGCCCAGCAAGTATGATGCCCATACCACAGGCATTCCATCGACATTAATCAAAGCACATTTGTTAATAATACGGCGCAAGTCGGGGTTTTTATTGGCTTTGACGATCTTGTCGACATTAACCACAACATGTTGATGCGGCTTACCGGATTGTATAAAACCTTCGACTGTTTGCAGCGTTTCTTCCATAGACAGATTGTCAATCTGACATCCCATAATATCAATACGCTGCTTCATCAAGCCACTCCGTTGTTATTCTTTAAATGGCCAAATTTTCTTTTTTTAAAAAACAACTGGAGTTTCATGGCCATTAGTGTTTGCATATTAAGCGTTAAGACGGATGCCAAGTCCGCAACACAGATGCCGATGCCTTGTTTAAGGTTTTAAGTTTTCGCAGTATGTACACGCCTGCTTTTTCGTCTTATCGAAAATAGACTGTCATTTTTAATAGTTAACATTATCCAGTATCGAAATGATAGGATTAAAAAGTCCTTTTGTCCCACATTTTTGTTAAATAAAAAACTGAACAAACATCTGTGTAGCGTAATGCGCTTGAATGGCTGCGTTGAAATATCAACAGCGTCAATAACCTAAAATCCGAATGAGTTAAATATACTGGATGGAAATAATTTCATAATCAACATTACCCCCCGGTGCTTTAACAGTGACCACATCTTCAATTTCTTTACCAATTAAGGCACGCGCAATCGGTGAGCCAATGGAAATACGGCCTTCTTTAATACTGGCTTCATCTTCGCCAACAATTTGATAGGTGACGCGCTTTTCCGATTCAATGGCTTCTAATTCTACGGTTGCACCAAATACGACCTTGCCATTGGCATCCACTTTGGTGACATCAATGATTTGTGCGTTGGACAGCTTGCCTTCAATTTCGCCAATACGGCCTTCCGCAAAGCTTTGTTGTTCTTTGGCGGCGTGGTATTCGGCGTTTTCTTTTAAATCACCGTGCGCCCTGGCAGTAGCAATCGACGCAATAATGCGGGGGCGAACTACGGACTTTAAGTCTTCCAGTTCTACGCGTAATTTTTCGGCACCTTTGACGGTGAGCGGTACTTTAATCATCGTTTTACAGCTCCAAACATTTATTATTTTTGGTTTTCAACTTAACGCAAGCCAACTTGAGAGTAAGCCGTTCATGGTCAGCCCGCAACCAGGCATTGGTATGCCCAATTGCGCCATGAACGACTTAAACGTCCGCCCTACACAAGCTCAGGACAAACGGTTAAGCCCCGCTCATAGTCTCACTTCAAGTGTAAAATCATTTGTTACAATACAATCAAGTCAATGTATTATGCAGATCTTGCAAGCACACAACCTCGCCCGCATCCAGCTCCCCTAAAGCATAGCACGCGGCTTTCGCACCGGCCATCGTTGTGTAATAGGCGACACGATGTTGCAAAGCCTCACGGCGCATGGTGAATGAGTCTGAAATAGCTTTTGCGCCTTCTGTGGTGTTAATAATCAGCTGAATTTGATCATTCTTAATCATATCCACCGTGTTCGGGCGACCTTCATTAACTTTGTAGACACTTTCACAAGGAATTCCGGCTTCTTTAATGTATCTGGCCGTACCACCGGTAGCAACAATCTGATAGCCTTTGCTAACCAGCATTTTAGCAACTTCGGGAGCTTTGTGCTTATCGGCATCACGAATACTGATGAGCACTTTACCGGTCGCATTCAAGCTGACCCCTGCCGCACGTTGCGATTTAGCAAACGCTTCACCGAACGTTTTACCAATGCCCATGACTTCACCGGTGGATTTCATTTCGGGGCCTAATAGTGGATCAACGCCTGGAAATTTAACAAACGGGAATACCGCTTCTTTCACTGAAAAATAGCTAGGGATGCGTTCTTCGGTAATGCCTTGTTGCACCAAAGTCTGACCAACCATCACCCGTGCAGCAATTTTAGCCAAAGCATAGCCAGTAGCCTTGGAGACAAACGGCGCTGTACGCGACGCTCTTGGGTTGACTTCCAGCACATAAATATCTTCACCTTGCACGGCAAACTGGGTATTCATCAAGCCTCTTACACCCAAAGCCTCGGCGAGTGCGTGGACTTGTTTGCGCAGTCTGTCCTGAATAGCGGGTGCCAGTTCATAAGGTGGCAAGGAACAGGCGGAGTCACCGGAATGCACACCGGCTTGCTCAATGTGCTCCATCAAGCCACCGATCAAAGTGCGTTCACCATCGTAAATGGCATCGACATCCATTTCCACCGCATCATCCAGAAAACGATCCAGCAATACCGGCGAATCATGAGAGACAGACACCGCTTCTTTCATATAGCGATTAAGGCCTTCTTCGTTGAAGACTATTTCCATCGCACGGCCACCCAGTACATAAGATGGACGTACCACCAGGGGATAGCCCAGCTCTTTGGCGGCATTGATGGCTTGTTCGGTAGAGCGAGCGGTTGCATTGGGTGGTTGCTTCAGATTTAAGCGTTCCAGCAATTTTTGGAAGCGTTCACGATCTTCCGCTAAATCGATAGAATCCGGTGAAGTACCAATGATAGGTACACCAGCAGCCTCCAATGCACGCGCCAGTTTTAACGGGGTTTGACCGCCGTATTGCACAATCACGCCTTTGGGTTTTTCTAAATGTACGATTTCCAGTACATCTTCCAGAGTCAGTGATTCAAAATACAAACGATCTGAGGTATCAAAATCGGTAGACACGGTTTCAGGATTGCAGTTGACCATAATGGTTTCGTAACCGTCTTCACGTAAGGCCAAAGCCGCATGTACGCAGCAATAGTCAAATTCGATACCTTGACCAATCCGGTTAGGGCCGCCGCCCAGAATAATAATTTTTTCCTTGTCGGTGACACGCGCTTCGCATTCTTCTTCATACGTGGAGTATAAATACGCAGTATCGGAGGAAAATTCCGCCGCGCACGAATCGATACGCTTATAAACCGGATGCAGGTTTTGTTTATGACGGATATTGCGAACTTCGTTTTCCGACGCACCCAACAATTTGGCAATACGAATATCGGAAAAACCCTTGCGTTTAAGCTTGTACAGCTCGCCTTCTTTTAAGGTCGATAACGTTTTAGTCGATAACGATTGTTCGGTAATAATTAAATCTTCAACCTGCGCTAAAAACCAAGGGTCAATTTTGCAGGTGTCATGAATGTCAGTTAATGACATGCCGCTACGGAACGCATCGGCAACATACAACAAACGATTCGGGCCGGGATGGCGCATTTCTCGGTGCATTTTGTCGCCTGCGTCCGGTGAGTTCAAGTCGGTGATTTCATCAAGGCCACTGATACCAATTTCCAAGCCGCGTAAGGCTTTTTGCAGCGATTCCTGGAAGGTACGGCCAATCGCCATCACTTCGCCGACTGACTTCATTTGCGTGGTTAAACGGTCATCAGCTTGCGGGAATTTTTCAAAGGTAAAGCGTGGTACTTTAACCACCACGTAATCAATCGACGGCTCAAAAGAAGCCGGGGTTGCCCCGCCGGTGATTTCATTTTGCAGCTCGTCCAGCGTGAAGCCCACCGCCAATTTTGCCGCCACTTTGGCAATCGGAAAGCCCGTTGCTTTGGAGGCCAAAGCGGAAGAGCGCGATACCCGTGGGTTCATTTCGATGACGATCATACGGCCATCGAC
>NZ_FUKJ01000183.1 GCF_900163745.1 Crenothrix polyspora | reverse complement strand
TACTGCGACATCCGCAACCGGTACTTGCCAAGGCCCTACCAGCTGATCTCTGGCCACCAAGCCGGTAATAGAGCGATCGCCAATATGAATCAGCAAGCTTTTGTCGGCAACCACCGGAAAAGACAACACGCGCTTAACCGCTTCAGCTAGATCAATACCGGTAAAATCCAGTGCCTTGGTGTTGGGTGGTACACGTTTAACAGTACGGTGCATTTTAGGTGGTTTGCCAAACAGCAACGACATCGGCATATCGACCGGTTTATCGCCCAACCATTCATCGTCTAGCGCTAGATGCTGTTCCTCGGTCGCTGCACCAATGACGGCAAACAAACAATGTTCGCGCTCACAGAAGGCGGTGAACAAGTCCAAAGATTCCGGTTTGATGGCGATAACGTAACGCTCTTGGGATTCATTGCTCCAGATTTGCATCGGCGACATGCTCTTATCGGCATTTTGCACGTTGCGTAATTGAAAGCGGCCGCCGCGCTCGCAATCATGAATAATTTCCGGCACCGCATTCGATAAACCGCCTGCGCCAATGTCATGAATGGAGATAATCGGGGTGTTTTCGCCCAGCGAATTACAGTGGTTGATGACTTCCTGACAACGGCGCTGCATTTCGGGGTTCTCGCGCTGTACCGAAGCAAAGTCCAAATCTTCTGTGCCAGCACCAGATGCCTGTGACGATGCTGCGCCGCCACCCAAGCCAATCAACATGGTCGGGCCACCTAAAATAATAATTAATGAACCGACCGGAATCGGCTGTTTATTAACCAGCATCGGGCGGATATTACCCATACCGCCAGCGATCATGATCGGTTTGTGGTAACCACGAAACTCGTTAGTGCTGCCCTGTACCAATTGTTCAAAACTGCGAAAGTAGCCGGTTAGATTAGGGCGGCCAAATTCATTATTAAATGCCGCGCTACCCAGTGGTGCCTGTAACATAATCTCTAAAGCTGATGCAATACGCTGCGGCTTGCCATTGTTGTCTTCCCAAGGTTGCCCAAAATCGGGGATTTTTAAGTGTGATACCGAAAATCCCGATAATCCCGCTTTAGTCGCAGAACCTCTACCGGTTGCGCCTTCATCACGGATTTCACCACCGGAACCGGTTGCGGCACCAGGGTAAGGTGAAATGGCGGTAGGGTGATTGTGGGTTTCCACTTTCATCAAGATATGCGCGGCTTCTTCGACGTAGTTGTATTCGTGGCTTAACGCGTCACGGATAAATACTTGCGCCGTAGCGCCTTCCATCACAGAGGCGTTATCGTGGTAAGCCGATAAAATACCTTGTGGACTTTTAGCGGAAGTATTACGGATCATGCTGAACAATGAGGTGGCTTGTGCTACGTCATCAATCGTCCAGTCGGCATTAAAGATTTTGTGGCGGCAATGTTCTGAATTGATTTGTGCGAACATCATCAGTTCGACATCGGTAGGGTTTCTGCCCAACGTTTGGAAACTGGTGGTCAGGTAATCGATTTCATCGTCTGATAACGCTAAGCCCAAGCTGGTGTTGGCGCTGACCAATGCATCACGGCCTTGTTCAATAATCGCTACGCTAGATAGGGGCTGAGGCGGGGTTTTGGTAAATAAATCCGGTTCGACTTCACCATTTAACACATCTTGCGTCATGCGGTCGTGTAGCAGCGCCGATAACTGCGCTTTAACGAAGATAGATAAGGGTTTTTTGGCGACCAAGGTGTATTCAATACAGCGCTCTATGCGTTTGACATCTAATAAACCACAACGTTGGGCTATTTCTGTGGCTTTGCTAGACCACGGAGAAATCGTGCCAGAGCGCGGCACGACCAGTAATTTTTCACCGCTGAGATTGCTGGCTGGCAGTGAGCCGTAAGCCAGTATCTGATTTAGAATTGCAGTGTGGCATTGCGTTAAATCGTTTTCAATATCGATGAAGTGAATAAATTGAGCTGAAACATCAATGAGTTCGGGGTAGGTTATCCGCAAAGCTGCGAGCAGTTTTTCAACGCGAAAATAAGAAAGGGCAGAAGTTCCAGAAATTTTTAGCATGTAAGAAAACGGTCAGTACAGGTCAAACCAGCGCGGCGTAGTTCAACAAAAAAATGGAGTAACAGTGGATTACGCGGCGCTAATCCTTATTAATTTGTAACTACTCAGTTGATGTTACAACAAAGTCCACGGAAAGCACAAAAGACACAAAAAATTTTCGGTAATAATTTTTTTCAACAAAATATCCACACTTTTCCGTGTTTTTTGTGCTTTCCGTGGATAAATAAAAACGCTTTAGCCTATCTTTTGGACGGCTGAGTAGTTACATTAATTTTTGGGTATTAATTATCGCAGATCTACATCCAGCGATTTAAGATTTTAAGTGCTA
>NZ_FUKJ01000044.1 GCF_900163745.1 Crenothrix polyspora | reverse complement strand
TACTGGAACATCCCCATCGCCAACACCACCGTCATCCTCCTGGGTACTGGCACCTCCATCACCCAAGCCGCCATGCGCATGCTCGCCAGTGCAGGGGTGTTAGTGGGATTTTGCGGCGGAGGCGGTACGCCGTTATTTTCCGGCAGTGAAATAGAATGGCTCACCCCACAAAGCGAATACCGCCCCACCGAATACATCCAAGGCTGGCTGAAATTTTGGTTTGACGATGCCCAGCGTTTAAGCGTTGCCAAACGTTTCCAGCACGCACGGGTTCAGTACATCCAACACATTTGGGACAAAGACCGTGAGCTGAAGGCGGAAAATTTCTTTGTTGACGACAGCGCGATAGCCAGTGCCATTGATGGCTACGTGAATGGTATCGACACCGCCCAAAAAGCCGGTGACCTGTTGCAACGCGAAGCCCTACTGACCAAACAGCTTTACCGCTATGCCGCCAAAACAACCCAATACAGCGATTTTACCCGCGACCACCAAGGCACTGATATTGCCAACGGTTTTTTAAATCACGGTAATTATTTGGCGTATGGTTTGGCGGCCACCACGCTTTGGGTGTTGGGCATTCCACATGGTTTTGCGGTGATGCACGGCAAGACTCGGCGTGGTGCTTTGGTGTTTGATGTCGCTGATCTGGTTAAAGATGCCATTGTGTTGCCTTGGGCGTTTGTCTGTGCCAAGGAGAAAATGACTGAGCAGGAATTCCGCCAGCAGATTTTGCAGAAATTTACCGAGCACAAGGCCTTGGATTTTATGTTTGAGCAGGTGAAGCAACAGGCTTTACATGAGAATCAGTCATAATGGTATTATTTTTTGATATTACGCATAGGCCAGTACCGTGCCATCTACCGAATTTTGGATCAACAGCTGGTTATTGAGGTTCTTACCGTAGGCAGCAGGGGAGATGTGTATAAATGAACGTACAATTTATTGAACACAATGGCCAACGCCTAGATTATTTAGGCAGGGAATCAGCATTATTAGGTTGCAAACCGTATATTGGTATATACTGAAAGTATATATTTTATGGGGCATAATACGATGGCAACAGCAAAAATTTTTCAAAACGGTAGTTCACAAGCCGTTAGATTACCTAAGGAATTTAGGGTGCAGGGTAAGGAAGTCAAAATTTCCAAACAGGGCAATAAAATTATTTTAGAGCCTATAGAAAACTCATGGACTCAATGGTTTGAGAGCATGACACAATTTTCTGATGACTTCATGGAAAGTGGGCGGGAGCAATTCGAGCCACCTCAAGAGCGGGACTGGAGTCTATTTGAATGACACGCTACTTGTTAGATACAAATATTTGCATCTACCTGATTAAAAAACACCCACCAGAAGTATTGGCTCGCTTTCAACAGATACACCTTAAACAACTGCATATACCCAGCATCACTGTGTTTGAGTTGTACTATGGTATTGAAAAAAATAATTCTCAGCAACGTAACTTGGCGGCATTAGAAAATTTTATTGCACCCCTAACCGTTGCCGATTTTAATCTGGATGCCGCTAAAAAAGCGGCTAAAATCCGTAATAACTTGCAAAAACAAGGTACACCGATTGGTGTGTATGACATTCAAATCGCCGCAATAGCCTTATCTTTAAACATGACCTTGTTAACCAATAATACCCGCGAATTTGGACGTATCAAGGATTTAAAACTGGAAAATTGGGTGGGGTGATTGGGGAAGGTATGGCGCAGAAGTCGTCCGCAGTGGCTACGGGCAAAAGCCTTAACCAATGGGCTGTGAGGTGTTGAATAAAGCGACTCATGCCTAAGATGAGTTGCTAACGGGCAAAGACTATGTTTATGGCAACCAGTTGGGGTTATGTAAGAAACAGCGAAATAACGATTTAATGTACCGCCAGTTTGCAGCCCAATGCCTCGACAATTTTGGTAATGGTTTCAAATCTGGGATTGCCGTCTGAGGCCAGTGATTTATAGAGGCTAGCTCGCGTAACTCCTACTTGTTTGGCAACTTCAGTCATGCCCTTGGCACGCGTTGCGATGCTCAGTGCGTGAATAAAATCGGATTGACTGCCGTTGTTCGCCGATTCCCGTAAAAAATCACGGATATCGTCGTCAGTCTCCAAGTGTTCGGCAATGTCAAAGGCAGTGATGTGTTCGGTCATGATTTATCCTCCAAGGTGTTCAAGATGGCTTTGGCCTTTTCAATGTCCCTGTCTTGGCTGGTTTTGTCTCCACCAGCCAGCAGTAAAACAATCCGTTGGCTACGATCGTGTAATACACTCTGATGCCTCCACCAAAGAAACAGCGCAATTCAAATAAATTGGCGGACAGGGCTTTAAAATCACCATTGTACCGTTTTCAATCCGCGCCAATCTTGACAGTAACTGATTTTTAATTGTTCTGTCTTTCTGCTTGGAAAGCCAGGATGTGAAAGCTTGTGTGCTTTGCAATTCAAATTTCATGATGTATATCGTATCCTATAAGAGACAAAAATCAAACTATAAGTTATGTGGTGATGAAGGTTACAGGCGTTGCAACCAGTTGGGGCAATACCCACGAATAGCAAGAAAATCGCTATTATCAATAATTAAATAAGCTGCCTATTGGCATCTCTCAACTATTCTATCGCAAGGAAACCCAGCCATGATGGTGACATTTGTAAGCCAGTGCCAAAAGAAAGCCCTAAACCGCACCCGCCGTGTGTTGGATGCCTTTGCCAACCGGATAGGTAATAACACCTGGCAAACCATTATTACCGAAGACGGTTTGATTGCCGTTAAAACGCTGTTACGTAAAACCGCCACCAAAAATACGGCTGTGTCTTGCCATTGGATACGGTCGCGGAGCCGGAGTGAGTTGGTTTGGATCGTTGGCAATCGAGATCAATTTAATCCGCAGGGCATCGTTCCTGTAAACACCACCACAAAAGAGTTATTCATGGACATACCAACCGATAAACCCAACCCTAATTTCTTGTATGCCAATACCCATTTGCAACCACTGGCTGAACATTTGTTTGCTGTGGGCTATGTTGCGGAACAACTGCATAAACGATTGATGCCTAACCAAGATAAACAGACAATTGCCACTTTTATCGCAGGTTGTTTACACGATTTAGGCAAAATAGACCCGTGCTTTCAAGATTGGGTGAGAAACCCGAAGAAAAAAGACTTTGTCGCAGAAGATGGACAACATATTGATGATACGAAATTTAGTTTTGACAAGCACCCTCGACATAATGAGGTTTCTGTGTTGCTTTATGAGTTGCTTGACCCAATCGGGTTTAAGGAGATCAATACGGCAAATAAGGCTTCAATTAAACACGCTATTTATTGGCATCACGCTAAACCCTATCGAAAAGAAAAAGACCCTGATTTTTCAAGCTATGGCGGTATTCATAAAAAATTGTCCGGCAATCTAACAAGTTTTAACTTCGCAGAACTGGTGGAGAAATCCCAAAAGTTGCTAAAAGACTTAAGCGGAATGGATTGCCGTTACCGTGCCATTGATGCTTCCTTACTGGCAAAAATATATAGCGAAGAAGTGGATTTAGATGCCTTGATAGCTGATAAAAAAACTAAGCCGTTACCCACTTACAAAAGCTATGAAACTGACGAGCGTATCGAGAACTACCAACAGCAAATCAAAGAAAACGCTTTTAACAACGTTATGCGTACTTGTGTCATTTCAGCGGATCGTTGGGTTTCGGCGCTTAGTCCGTCTGACTTACACAAACATATTAAAAACAACAGTCTCAATACTTTAGTCGATGAGTTGTTATTACTGGAATCCACGCTTTGTTCGCATATTGAAACCTGTTTAACCCAATTTCCTGCCGGTGAGCGCAGTAACAAGCAAAGCGAAATTGCAAACCAGCTGACTAAATCCCAAGACGTTGCTGTTTTGGCGGGGCCAGCAGGTTGCGGCAAAACCAAAATTGCCCTGGAATGGGCAAAATTAAAAAACGCCCAGCAACTGATTTGGATTTGTCCAAGGGTGCAAGTTTGTCAAGGTTTGTTTCATGAACTGATTTCGGAACAATACTTGCCGAATGCAAAAATTGAAATCAATACCGGAGAATTTAAATATACCAATCAATGGGATAAGCCTACGCTAGAAAAAGAATATTTCTCAGGCGATATTGTCATCACCACGATTGATCAAATATTTAGCGCGATTATTACCCATACTAAAGCCAATTCGCTCATTAATTATCTTAATGCCCATGTGGTGTTTGATGAGTTTCACGAATACATCAACATGCCAGCGTTTAATTTGCTGTTTGCCGAATTGATTGCTTGTAAGCAGCAACAAGCATCACATGCTAATGCACTTTTGGTTTCAGCAACACCGCATTATTTTTACTTGCAGCAGGTGTTAAAAATTGATCCAGAAGATATTATCGCCATGCCGTCTTTTAATCCAAGCAGCTACCGCATTGAGTTCAAGGTATTTGACGAAGCCAAACAAGACGATAGTAATCCGCTCTATCAATCGTATCAAGCCAACACCATTGTTATTAGCAATACGGCGATAACCGCACAAAAGAGCTTTATTCGCAATCAAAGTGAAAATTCTGTGTTATTGCATTCCAAGTTTAAGAAAAGCGATAAACAAAAATGGTTTGGGGAGGTTTACGAATCGTTTAAAAAAGACGGCACCCGAAAATTTGATGTGTTACGCAGTGGCCCGATTGTACAAGCTTCCTTGAATATTTCTTGTGATGCGATGGTGACGGAAATAACCAATGCCGAAGATTGCTTGCAGCGCTTAGGGCGGCTTGACCGCTTTGGCTCAAACAAAGACGTGAATGTGTATTGCATAGCCGTACCGGAACCCATCCATCAAGGCAAAGGTACAGGTTCATCCGCACGATTTTTATCGCGTATGTTTACTTTTGGCGCTACCAAGGCATGGTATCAGTTGCTACAGGCAGAGTTAAACGAACAAACGTTTACTTTACCTCAACTCTACAAGCTTTATGAACAATTCCACAAGTCTGATAATGGCCGGAAATTCATAGCCTCCGATTTAACCGCTTCGCTCAAGAAGAGTGTGGAATTAATTAATCAGAAAGTCATTGATCCGATCACTATCCCATCCAAAAAAGTACAAGAAAAAGGCAAAGCTAAAATCAGTAAAAGTTCGTTACGTGGCGAAAACCGATTTGTACAAATGGCGGTTTGTTATGTAGACGATCCCAGCAAGCCTGATTTTCGTGAACAGTATGCTTACCAGCCACCTATAAACGAACGTGATGATTTTGATAACTTAACAGCCTCCACTGAGGAAATTCAAGGTTATGGCGACAGCGATAAAAATTTGCTGGCTTATATGAAGAGCAAACACCACAACATTATGGGCGGCACTAAAGCCTTTAAAGACTTTATCTTGCTGAACGAAGCAAGAGATCCTGAATTTCCCGTTTACCTGAGCTATACCCCCAACGATTTACTGACAGTCGGTGGGGAAAGCGCACGCCATAGTTATGCCATTTACTATGCTGTGTGTGAAAAACAACCCATTGGCGCAATATCAATCAAGCATTTAACATCAACAGAAGATTAAACTATACAAAACGGGCAAAACATTAGATCAACTGTTACCGAGGTCACTATGAAACAACTGCTATTAGAAATAGATGAAATCACAGAAGCAAAAATTAATACCGCTGCGAGAACAGCAGGGCTTTCTACCCAGCAATGGTTAAAACAGATCATTGACGAAAAAACCATCACCACTTGGCCAAATTCCATTAAGGCATTCGCAGGTACGTGGCAAGACGCGCCATTTGCAGAGGAGTTACGCGCAGCAGAAGGACAAGATATTTTAAGGGAAGATTTTTAATGTACGCACTGGATACCAATACCGTGATTTATTTTTTTAAAGGTATGGGCAATGTTGCGGCTCATTTATTTAGCGTGCCGCCACATGAAATCACGTTGCCTTCGGTGGTTTTGTATGAACTACAAGTCGGCATTGCCAAATCAACCTCACCCGAAAAACGTAGAAACCAATTAAATGAATTGCTCACTGTTGTGCGCGTGTTGCCGTTTACAGAACATGAAACTGCCATTACCGCCCAGCTCAGGGCGACCTTAGAAAAAGCAGGTACACCGATTGGTCCGCTGGACACGATGATTGCGGGAATTGCTTTAGCCAACCAAGCCACCTTGGTAACGCATAACACCAAAGAGTTTTCGCGCATTGAAAATTTACGGTTAGAGGATTGGTTTGAATCTCTGTGAGTCTAACCCCGCTATCAACAGCGGGGTTGTTGTTTCATTCCTAAGCTGCCTGTGCGGCAGTAAACGCTAGAACATAGTTTTCTAAGCTACTTATGCAGTAGAGAGGGCATTTTACTATACAAAAATTTACCACAAGAAATTTAATTTAGAATATAGTGGTATTTTTTATTATGTGTATATATAATTTTGTCCGTCGGGAATTTGCACCTGATGAATTTAAATCTCACAGTAAAAATAGGAAAACAGTTATGAACAAAATTACAGGTATTAGAAGTGTGGATTTCAAAGTGGTGGCCTATGGGCATGGTGTGGTGAACTGGAATGGACCGACAACGCTTGCGGGGGATGACGGCAAAACGGTTGATAACCACACGCTACCAAAATTAAGAGGCTACAGTAATTTAACGGGTAAGGTTAAAGAAGAAACGGGCTATAAATATAAAAAACAGGCATCTGATATAGATTTTAAAGAAACACCGATGTATATCAGCCAAAACTGTATCCGCCATCATTTATTTAGAGATCAAGCGTTTGATTTGCATTATGCCAAGGATAAGAATCTACAAGATGTACTGGCTTCAATTACAGGTTTAATACGTGGCTATGTTGTGCCTTCAAGCCAATGCAAACGCACGAGTCCGTTATTGCTAGAGGATTTTATTGACCAATTAGGAAATGGCAATTTTGAGCAAATGGGGCGTTCCGGTTCAAAAGAAAAAGGTAAGGATGACAAGGGTGCTGATGTTGCCAGTAATTCCTTTTTCTCCAAAACCACGTTTGGCGAAACTGAATATTTATCTTACGGTTCTATCAGCATTGAGCAATTAGAGTTTATTTCGCTGGATAAAAAATTTGATCGAGCTTCCATGATTATTAAGGAAGGTGAAGGTGAAAAAATCGCTGAAACTGTACAAGCCTTTATTAAAAGCCTAGCCCCGGAACGTAACCCCAAAGCTGTTTTCCATAAAAACTATGTACGTGGCGGCACTATTTTTGAAGAAGGCGAAGTCGGTATTTTATTGGATAACGAAGCTATTGATATTTTAATTCAAGAAACTATCCGCATGATTAGCGAGTTAAACATTCGGCAAGCCAAAGGCTATATGTATGTGGAGAGTGTGCTAGTGGACTATAACGACAGCCATAAAATGATGCGTGTAAAACGCTCGAAAAGTGAAATATCGGAAACGCCAGAAACCAATTATGCTGTTTACTTCTATGCCAAATAGAGGCCGTTATGCGAATTACGATTAAATACGAAGCCAGTTGGTGTAACTCTTTTTTGGATGGTTCGAATAATGAGCCATTGCCCAAAAGTGGACGCGGATTTGTTGGCTCGATGACCAATTTATCTAAACGCAACAGTGATGGCAAATACCCTAATTTTATTGAGCGTAAGGTGAGTCATGATACCGTCATGGGGGTTTTAAATAGGCTAATTGGCGACCAACGTAAGCTTTATCAATCAAGAGAAGCCAAAAACTACTTTTTTGCCAACATAGAAGATCAAATTACTTTTGAAAATAATCATGATCGATCTAAACCCATTAATTCGGAAATGGTTTATATCCGTAATATTACCGGCAGTACCGATCAAAACTCGTTTACCGGTATGATTAAAGGCAACGATCCGATTTTTAGCTCGGATTATTCAAATGCCTTTTGGGGGGTTATCACGTTAGACTTTGATACGCTGTGCCAATTCATCATAAATACAGAGTTTGAAGTTGAAAATGAAAGGTTATTTGATCCAATTAGCGTTCTTAGCCAATTAGAGCAACTTAATAAATTAAAGTCGGTTGATGTAATCGACAATGTTGAGAAAGCGTTATCAGTATTAAAGGCTAACTTCCCTGATGCTGAATATGTTGATGGTAAAGGCTTGATTAAACCGATTATGTTTTATTGTTCGGCATTGTATCTGCAAGTTTCTCGTTTAAGTCAGCAATTTGATTTGTCTAATGCGTTGACCAAAAGCGGCGGCATTAGCGGTATTTCAAAACGGGGGTTTACCGCTAAAGATTTTATGGATCGTTTTACAACGGGCAGTAAAAAACCCATTTGGGGCAATCCTTATATGTTGAAAGAAAAACGTAAGGGTGAAGGCGAAGTGACTTCTTTACTCACCAAAGCCAATGGCACACTCGAAATAAATTTAAATATACCCCAAGAAAAAGCAGCACAACTCAAGGACATGATAGAAACCGCCGGTGTTTCTAGTTTTTATTTGGGTAAAAAGGGGCTAGCGTATGTTGATAATCTTAGGATATAGGGGCACTAATGAAACATTACATTGAAATCACGTTGTTGCCCAATCCAGACATCCATTTGTTTGGTCTCTGGTCAAAAGCCTTCCAACAAATCCACTTAGGTTTAGTTGAAATGCAAGACGACCAAGGCCGCGTACCCATTGGTGTTTCTTTTCCTGAGTACGTCACGGGCGCAAAATACAGTGTGTTGGGTGGCAAGTTGCGGTTGTTTGCTGCGGATGAGGCCACACTGGCTAAGTTTGATGCCGCCAAATGGCTGTCTCGGCTGAGCGACTATGTGCATTGCACCAGTATTCGCCCTGTGCCAGAAAAGGTTTTAGGTTACGCCATTTACCAACGCGAACAGCCGAAAACCAACAGGGAGCGCTTAGCCAGACGTTATGCCAGTCGGCACAATGAAGATTATGATGCGGCGTTGCAGCACTATGGCGATATGCAACCTAAGGCGATTACAACACCGTTTATCCGCCTGAAAAGCTTGAGTGGTGGGCACACGTTTTGTTTGTGGGTTAAGAAAACGGTTGTTACGGAAGCGGTTGGCAATACATTCAGCCGTTATGGGTTAAGTTCGCTTGCAACGGTGCCGGAATTTTAATGTAGATTGACTCACGTCCCCTTTTGAAAAAAAGGGGACTGATATTAGGGTTCATTTTTAATGAGGCTTTTTATGGCTACAAAAGGTAAGACCAAGCGATTTTTTGTCATCGATAAGGGTATAAAGCCGAATTTTTGGTAAAAACGGGCGGCATTTTCGTCTTTGGCATCTACTATAATACCTTGGATACCCACTTTTTCAGCTGTTTCGATTGTGGTTTTAAAGGTATGAAAAATTAAGTTGCCTCCGTAGCCTTGTCCTTGATAGGGCTTGTCAATGGCTAATCGCCCTAGCAGTAAAAAAGGCACCTCTTGATAGACACCTAGCTTTCTGTTGCTGGGTAGCCTGTCTGCTGGTATGGAATGTGCGCTGATTGAGTAATAGCCGATGATGTAATCTTGTTCTGCCAAAACGTAAACCCGTGCTAAACCACGTTTTTGATCCTGATTGGCAAATTGCTGTAGATACAGATTGAGTTCTGCAATACCACAGTCGAAGGCTTTTCGATTGTGTTTTTTATTGTCTAGGCGTTCAACTTTCATCGGCGATAATTCGTTTGTATGTCATCGCCGCTTTTTTCATGTGTTCAGTGGGTTCGGGTGGATTATCTACCATTTCGAAAAATCTTTCCCAATCTTCTGTAGAAAACTGGGTTTTTTCATGCGCTGCAATGACGGATTCTGCTTTTTCGCGGATGCTTTGGCGAATAAATTTACTTTTATCCAGATCAATATAACGCCTGGCTTGTTCAAGTAATTGTAATGTTACTGGGTCTATACGGATTTTTAGGGCATCTTGTTTGTTGGTATTGGTACTCATGGTTCACTCCCCATTCATCATTAAAAGCAATATTGTACCCACAAATTATCTATTTTGTGGGAATAAAATACACACTGTTTGCACCGAGCTTATCAAAGGGTGTAGCAATCTGCTACAATCCAAGTATCCATCCAGACCAGGAGCGTTTTATGGCAAAAGCAGCATCGCCCATCCGTTTGCAAGATGGCATTATGCAGGCGGCGATATTGGCGGGTAAGCGTAACCACCGGAGCGCCGCCGAGCAAATTGAATATTGGGCGGAAATGGGGCGTAAGGTGGCGGCATTTCTTAATCCAGATGATTTGCTGTCGGTTTCTGCCGGGTTGGCGAAGATAAGGCTGGAACCGGTGTTTGGTGTTCCTGTTGATGCAGATGCGGTTTTTTGTGCGCTGGAGGCTGAACGTGACACCGGCAGCTTGTCGCAAACAGTCACCCGCAGCTCGGTAAGGTATCAGGTTTCAACGCTCCATCCAGGCTATCTGGAACAAATTGACGGCAATGGTGTACGGGTAACAGGACAGTTTAAGAACGGTGAATTTATCGCCCTATCCGAAACTGCGTCTAAAACCGCTAAAATTTTTATGAATGGCCGTAGCCAGGCAATTCGCTTGCCTAAAGGATTCCGCTTTGAGGTGGATGAGGTTTACATTACTAAACAAGGTGAAAATTTGCTTATTTCGCCGAAAAAGCCGGATTGGGATGATTTTTTTAATACGCAACCGGCTTTTTCCGAAGATTTTTTAGCCGATAGGCAAGATGCCGTAGCGCAAGAGCGGGATTTCTTTTAAATGTTCATGCTCGATACCAACATCTGCATTTATGTCTTAAAAAACCATTCTGAGCTGTTACGGCAAAAGTTTAAAAGCGCAAAACCTCTGTGTATTTCATCGGTGGCTTATGGTGAATTGTGTTTTGGAATTGAAAATGGGGCGGAAACTTTGCGCGATAAACGTTGGCAGCAACTCAATTTGTTTATGCGACAGCTGTTGATCGTGTCGTGGGATGAAAATGCGGCGCGGCATTATGGCCACATCAGGGCTTTGTTGAAGCAACAGGGTAATATTATTGGCAATAATGATTTGTTGATTGCTGCCCATGCCCGTAGTATGGAACTGGTTTTGGTGACGAATAATGTCGGTGAATTTAGCCGCGTTCCGAATTTACAGATAGAAAATTGGTTGTTGGATTAAAGGTACTGTGTTTTCAGTGTCCGTTAGTTATCTATGGAGTGCAAACCCAGGTTTGTATTCCGCTTGGAAGTTTTCAGTCAACATTAGGCGTTTTATGAAGCCCTTAGTAACCCTTTCCCCCCCAGCTTGTGACGTGATTAAAAACCAGGTGTTTGGTGATGATTCACCCGGTACGGTGCTTAAGGATTTTTCCGCGTTACTGGATTTTATAGGGGCTGAAGGGATAGAAATTTCGCCTAGTGCCACGGCTTTCGCCTATAAACATTTGGCCGAACTGAATGCCTTGTTGTCTCGGTCTTTGTCGCTTGCGTTAAAGCGGCCCATGCAGAAATCTTATCCGCACATTAACGGTTTGTTCTTGTTGCTGCGGGCTTCTGGGTTAACTTACGTGCAGGCCGGTAAAAAGCAAAACCGTTTGATGCTTAACCAAGCCGTGTTGGCGAGTTGGGACACGTTAAATCCTATTGAACGGTATTTTGCGTTGTTTGAGGCGTGGTGGCAGCGGGGAAGTGGTGAGATTATTGGTGAACGTGGCGGTTTTGGGTTTTGGGGTAATCATTTTTACGGCTGTGTACAGTATTATCGTGAATTTTTACAAACTAAACAGGCCAGAGCGAGGATGGAAGTTCATGGTTTTGATATGTTGCGCTATTACCCCGGTTTGCATTATTTGGCGTTGATGGAGCTGTTCGGTTTTGTCCAGATATATTTGGATGCTGCCGTTAATAAAGCGAATTGGCCTATTGTTAAAATTAAACCCACTGCTTTGGGAAATGCGTTGCTTGGGTGTTTAAATACGGATGCGGTAACGGATATTAATTGGCTGATGGTGGGGCGAGATGCGGAGCGGTTAAAAGTGCCACTCATTGAAGAAATAAAGAAATGTCGCCTTGATTTGAAAAAGACGTTGCTTTTGCCTCAAGCAGAGGCTTTGGGCACTGCGAATGTGGCTTTTAAGGTGACTTTGGCTAAGGCCAGCCGGACGTTATCCATTAGTAGTGGGGCTAGTTTAGATGTTTTGGCCAGTGCAATTTTGGACGCGTTTGATTTTGATAGCGACCATCTTTATGAGTTTAGCTATAAAAATGTTTTTGGTATGGAGGAGTCTATTTCGTGTCCTTATGCGGAGAATGAAAAGGGCTTGTTCACATCGGATTACCGTGTGGGGGAAATGCCGCTGTCTGTGGGGATGAATCTGACGTTTTTGTTCGATTTTGGTGATAATTGGGAGTTTCTGTTGGTTGTGGAGGCAATTGATACCGAAGGTAAGCCGCTGGCTAAACCAAAAGTGATTAAGAGCGAGGGCACAGCACCCAAGCAATATTCTGATTATGATGGGTGGTAGATTTTTTTGAATTACCCTGTGTTACCCAAAGTTTTTTAGGCTTTTTAAAAATATAGAAAAATCATAGTGTTACAAAGGCGTATTTTTTCATTGGTAAAAATGGAAAAAGTCGCTTAAACTGCTGTTGCATTTAATTTTTTTCGATTAAATGCTCTGTTAACTGCCGCACAGGCAGCTTAGAAAAACAGAACAGATCAAACCCCGCGCATGTCAGAGTTAACTGCCGCACAGGCAGCTTAGAAATCAGCTTGCGATTTTTTGACAGCTTTTTAAAAGTTAACTGCCGCACAGGCAGCTTAGAAATGTTAATTTCTGCTTGTAAGCTTCTAAAACACGTTAACTGCCGCACAGGCAGCTTAGAAAAAACAGAATACACAGCCAATGACGGCACTAAAGTTAACTGCCGCACAGGCAGCTTAGAAAGTCATTGTTGCAAGGCTTATAAACACCGTTGGGTTAACTGCCGCACAGGCAGCTTAGAAATATTGTGAGGGGGTTGATGTCGGTAAGCATGAGTTAACTGCCGCACAGGCAGCTTAGAAACAATATCAGAAAGATAACGCCCCATTGCTGTGGGTTAACTGCCGCACAGGCAGCTTAGAAAAAATACACAACAAGCGGCAGAGAAGGCTATGAGTTAACTGCCGCACAGGCAGCTTAGAAAATGATGTAATCCTTTATTGATTGATAAAGATTGTTAACTGCCGCACAGGCAGCTTAGAAATGTACGGTATGTACGAAAAAACCGAGGACGAAGTTAACTGCCGCACAGGCAGCTTAGAAAATGCATTCGCCGTGGGGTCGTTGGAAGGATGAGTTAACTGCCGCACAGGCAGCTTAGAAACATTGCTTGCTGGGCTTGGTAAATATATTTTAGTTAACTGCCGCACAGGCAGCTTAGAAATTTGTCAAACCACACTTGCGTACCGACTGACAGTTAACTGCCGCACAGGCAGCTTAGAAATTTTAAAACTGCCCATGTCCGCCTGCATCTGGGTTAACTGCCGCACAGGCAGCTTAGAAAATTTGGACTATTTCCAGGTGAGTCTTTTGCTTGTTAACTGCCGCACAGGCAGCTTAGAAAATTTGATGTAACAGCTAGCCGAGCTGAATGTGGTTAACTGCCGCACAGGCAGCTTAGAAATGTACCACTACATACAAGCATGGCTAGCAGCAGTTAACTGCCGCACAGGCAGCTTAGAAAATCTGGATTAATCGCGGGTATCTTAATATGCTGTTAACTGCCGCACAGGCAGCTTAGAAAATTAATGCAGATAAGCGCAGAAGAGCTAGTAAGTTAACTGCCGCACAGGCAGCTTAGAAAGCATACGAAGGGCTTTACTCTATAAGCAATATGTTAACTGCCGCACAGGCAGCTTAGAAATCCAACGCCATATTTTGCAAATGCAAGACTTAGTTAACTGCCGCACAGGCAGCTTAGAAATTAAAACAGATAATGATTTGTTAAGTGTTTGAGTTAACTGCCGCACAGGCAGCTTAGAAAAGAAAAGTGATGTTATTTATCATGGTCGGCATGTTAACTGCCGCACAGGCAGCTTAGAAAATTGTGCTGTATATTCATCGGGCAATGGTAGAGTTAACTGCCGCACAGGCAGCTTAGAAATGAACAGTGTAATCAAATAAGTGGATTGGTCTGTTAACTGCCGCACAGGCAGCTTAGAAAGTAACAAAGAAGTCAACGCGCCAGTCACTACCGTTAACTGCCGCACAGGCAGCTTAGAAAATGTAATTAGGCTTTCGCAACTTGATTTCACGCGTTAACTGCCGCACAGGCAGCTTAGAAAAGTCAGCACAACCATAGAATTAAATGGAAGGGGTTAACTGCCGCACAGGCAGCTTAGAAATCTTTTCATGGTTAATAATAATTTTGTCATTTTGTTAACTGCCGCACAGGCAGCTTAGAAAGTTTGAAACATTTAAAAGCGGCGATACTAAAGGT
>NZ_FUKJ01000147.1 GCF_900163745.1 Crenothrix polyspora | reverse complement strand
CGTTTCTTTTTTTTACGCGCAGGTAGTTGGGATTCGGAATGTGTCTGGCCTTTTTCACTGTGGTTGCCATACAGCCGGTGGGTTAGGTCGTCCACTTGTGCCTCCAGGTCGGCAACCCGACTCTTGAGTTCGTTTATTTTGGCCTGCGCGTGCTGGAACTGTGCATGCCAATAATTTTTGTCTGCTTCGAGCTGGATATAGTCCTGGAAGCTCAGCGTGACCTGCCGTTGTGCAAAAGGCGGTTTCCGTTTGGCTTCACCGGCCGATATGTATTCACCTGTAAGTATCATAAAAGACTGCTATTGTTTGGCTCGATGCCGCTTAGACAGTTATATCGCTAATTTTATCTAGGGATGGTGCGAATATTTACCACCGCTGTAACCCGTAACGGTTTAGCAAGATTTTGCAATGTATCGGGCGTAACCACCGATTGTTTCAGTTTTTGTGAAAGCTTTAAATAATCGCGTGGTGACAAACCAGAACAAGTGCCGTGCTTTTGCCATTCATGTATCGCCAGTTTTTCACTGGGATGCAGGTCTGGAAAACTGCGGATTAAGGCGGCTGGAATCCACTCTTTGCTGCATGATTGCGGATAACCTTTGTTATATTGCGGCCATAAACCATGTAGCACTATGCCATAATTGCGGGTGCATTGATTGTCTTTGGGATGCGTAGCGCAAAATTGTGGCGACCAGGAAAGACTCATCACATAATAGTCAAAAGGTTTTTGTGCGGCGTGTGCGGAGGTATACAGTATTGCTAGGATCAGTAAGCTATTTAGTATGTTTTTCATGGCTAACTTGGTTTATGATGATATGAACTACCCCATTCAAAGCACATGGATTAAGGGGGCTGAATGTTAATTTACGGTTTTTTGTTTTTTAACCGATTAACCCAAAAATTTGTCGCCAAAGCCTGCGCTTGCTGCTGCGTATTAACCTTGCCCAACAACTTTAACGCCACCGCCGCCGTACCAATCACCGAAGCCTGGGCAAACTCATCTTCAACCACGCCTTGCCAAACCTGCGACAACCGCTTGGGATCAAGTTGCTCTGATTTTACATGGCGATGCGTAAACACAGCAGGCCAGGTTTCATCAGATAATTCGCCTTCATGTACACTTTGCACCAGACAGTCCATATCGGGGTTACGTTCTGTTTCACCGCCCTCGCCTTTTAGTACTGCGGCATGTGGTTGTTGCAACAGTGCTGCCGCTTGTTGATGAACAGGTCGATAACCGGGATGAAAGATCCCTTGAATACTACACGGTGCATTCAAGGGATTTAACAACTTCACCAGGGTGTGTACTGGGGAGCGTAAACCCAAAAGCGGACGTAATTCAATAATATCATGCAGTTTAGGGCAAAAATGTTCTAGGGATAGATAGCTAAAACGCTGTTGTGCCAATTGTTGTTTAGCTTCAGTTATTGATTGTGCACAGCTAATACCCAAATGTCCGAGCATATCTTCCGTATATAACCGTGTTGCTGATGGCCCTTTTGCACCGTGCATAAACACCGTAATACCGTTTTCAGCCAGCAATAATGCCGACAACAAAAACCAGGGCAAATGCCGACGCTTACCGGCATAAGATGACCAATCCAGATCAACATGCACGCCATTATCATCCAGAGAACAAGCTTGTCTTGCGGCAAGTACGAAACCCGCCAATTCTTCCGGCGTTTCTTCCTTAACGCGCATTAACATTAAGAAAGCGCCCAGTTGCACGGGCAGCACTTCATCAGCCATAATTAGAGTCATGGCGCGATAGGCTTCATCTTGCGTTAACGGCCGAGAGCCTTTTTTGCCTTTGCCCAGTATGCGGATGAATTCTGCAAACGGGTGTTCTGGCTGGCTGGTCTGTTCATGATGGGTGAATGTCATAAGGTAATACGAAAGTAATGGTCAATTAACAGCGCCGCAAACAGCACGGTAATATAAACAATGGAATACCAGAATGTATTCATGGCGGTTTTTTGATCTTGCCGACGCATCATTAAAATAGCGCAATAAATAAAACCCAAACCCATCGGCACAGCTATCGCCAAATAAATCAGGCCACTCATACCGGTTATGGACGGTAACACCGTGACAATGAGTAGTAATATACTATATAAGAGAACATGTAAGCGTGTATGCGCTACGCCGTGCGTCACCGGCAACATGGGAATGTTGTGTTCGCTGTAGATTTGTTGGTACTTTTCCAGTCTGGCAATGGCTAGCGGCCAAAAATGCGGCGGTGTCCAGACAAAAATAATCAATACCAATAAGATGGCATGGGGATGTATGCTGCCGGTTACTGCACACCAACCCAGTAATGGCGGCGTTGCACCAAAAGCACCACCAATGACAATATTTTGCGAAGTCATCCTTTTTAGGTATTTGGTATAAACAATCGCGTAACCAAACATGGACAGCAGCGTGAGTATGGCAGTTAAAACATTCACCATAGCAATCAGTATAATCATGGACATGATGCCAACGACCGAGGCAAACATCATAACCTGCGACGGCGTTAAATAACCCATGGGAATAGGACGGTGCGGGTTTAATTTTTTATCGACATCCCGATCAACATAATGATTAATCGCCGCTGCCGAAGCTGCCGCCAAAGCAATCCCCAGGTTGCCGTACACCAATGCTGACCAGGGTGGTAGCATCGGCACAGCCAGCAACATGCCGACTGTCGATGTAAAAATCATTTCGATAACGACGTTTGATTTACATAAATTAAGGTAACATTGCCAGGTAGGTGGTCTGTGGGAGGATGACTTTAGCATTAATTTATAACTTCCAACTTTTTAATTATCCAATAGAATACAGTATTTCAATCCACAGCCAACCTCATCCGTTGGGCGAAACCTATCCGATGGCTAGAGTCGGAGGCTTGTTCCTCTTCGTGAACGAGAAGGCTACAGCAAAGTATAACGATAATAACCTGTTGTTGTCTTGCTAAAGATCCCCCTGAAGGGGTAAGTTTTAAACCAGTAGGGAATTACGATGAACAAACGATTATTAGGACTTGCCTTATTGTGCATACCAGTATTGGCCAGCGCAACGGTCAGCAAGGTGTCTGAGCACACTTTGCGTAATGGCTTAAAAATTTTGGTTAAAGAAGATCATCGCTCGCCAGTGATGGTATCGCAAGTATGGTACAAAGTGGGTTCCAGCTATGAGCCTAACGGCATTACCGGCGCATCGCACATGCTGGAACACATGATGTTTAAAGGCACTGACAAACATCCCGCTGGCGAATTCTCCAAGATTATCGCCGCTAACGGCGGTGATGAAAACGCCTTTACCGGCCAGGATTACACCGCATATTTTCAAACCATGTCTGCGTCCAAGTTATCGGTAAGTCTTGAGCTGGAAGCCGATAGAATGCGTCATCTGCATTTGTTGCCGGAAGAGCTGAAAAAAGAACTGCAAGTGGTCACCGAAGAGCGCCGTATGCGTACCGATGATAATCCACAAGCCAAAATGCAGGAGCATTTTATGGCAATGGCGTATAGCAACAGTCCATACAAAAATCCGGTGATCGGCTGGCCGGCGGATATTGCCGCCTATACGGTTAAAGATTTACAGGCCTGGTACCAACGCTGGTATGCACCCAATAATGCCACATTGGTTGTGGTCGGTGATGTACAGCCAAAAGAAGTTTTCGACTTGGCCGAAAAATACTTTGCCGAACTAAAAACCAGCGACATTGAAGCCTTAAAGCCACAAACCGAGGTGGAGCAGCTAGGTATACGCAAAATGACGGTGAAACTGCCTGCCAAACTGCCCTACATTGTTATGGGCTATAAAGTGCCGGTATTAAAAACCGCTGAACAGGCATGGGAAGCCTACGCCCTGGAAGTTCTCGCCGGTGTACTTGACGGTGGTAGCAGTGCCAGATTGTCATCTGGTTTGGTGCGTGGCAAACAAATCGCTGTTTCCGCAGGTGCAGGTTACAGTATGACTGAACGCCTGCCCAGCTTGTTTGAACTGGAAGCCACGCCTAACGAAGGCAAAACCGTACAGGATTTGGAAACCGCCTTAAAAGCGGAAGTCACCAAACTGCAAAAAAATCTGGTCAGTGCCGAGGAGTTGCAACGCATTAAAGCCCAGGTGCTGGCCAGCAATGTGTACGAAAAAGATTCCAATTTTTATCAGGCCATGCAGTTGGGCATGCTGGAAACCGTGGGTTTAGGTTGGCAAAAAGCCGATGAATATGTCGAGAAAGTCAATCAGGTGACGGCTGAACAAGTGCGCGATGTCGCCCGCAAATACCTGATTGAAGATCATTTAAGTATCGCTTATCTGGAACCGCAAGCTATCAATAAAGCCGCTGAACAGACTGGAAAATCTGAAAAAAAGGGAGCTAAGTAAATGTGTATTCGTGTATTGAGTTTTATTTTAGTACTGTTTTGTAACTCTGTGTGGGCGGCCGCTAAAATTGAACACTGGCAAACCGCACAAGGCAGTCGCGTCTACTACGTGCAGGCAGAAGGTTTGCCGATGGTAGATATACAGGTTGTATTTGATGCTGGCAGTGCCCGTGATGGCAAGCAATTTGGCGTGTCATCGCTGACCGCAAGCTTACTCGATACCGGCGCTGGCAACTGGAATGCCGATGACATCGCCAAACGCTTTGAAAGCGTGGGCGCACAGTTTGGTGCTGCATCCAGTACAGATCTGACCACGCTATCGCTACGCACCTTGACTGACGAGGCTTTATTTACCAAAGCACTGGACACCATGCAGGTTATTTTGACCAAGCCAGCGTTTAATAAAACCGACTTTAAGCGCGACCAAAAACGCACTCTGGCCATGCTGAAACAAACCGAAGAATCGCCAGGCGATTTAGCGGGGATTGCTTTTTCTAATGCCCTGTATGGTGGGCATCCTTATGCACACCCTACCGAGGGTGTTATCAAGACCGTCGCCGCATTAACACCTAAAGATCTTAAAGATTTTTATAAAAAACACTATGTCGCGGCGAATGCGATGGTGGTCATCGTGGGTAATTTGACCCAACAACAAGCCGAACAAACTGCCGAAAAGCTGTTGGCCGGTTTGCCGGTAGGTCAAAAACCAGACGCTTTGCCTGATGTCACCATGCCTGCCAAAGCCACGCTGCAACACATCGAATTTCCGTCCTCACAAACCCATGTTTTGGTGGGTTTGCCGGGCAGCTATCGTAAAGATCCGGATTATTTCCCACTGTATGTAGGCAATCATGTCTTAGGTGGCAGTGGTTTGGTATCCAAACTGTTTGATGAAGTGCGAGAAAAACGGGGCTTGGCGTACAGCGCTTCCAGCTCTTTTTCGCCGTTACTCAAACAAGGGCCGTTTACCATCGGTTTGCAAACCCGCAACGACCAAACCCAGCAGGCTTTGGAAGTGCTCAATAAAACCTTGAATGACTTCATCAGCAAAGGCCCAACGCCGGAAGAGCTGACAGATGCCAAGCAAAATATTGTCGGCGGCTTTGCCATGCGTTTTGATACCAACAAAGAACTGGCCAATTATGTGGCGATGATTGGTTTTTATGATTTACCCTTGGATTATCTGGATAACTTTCAGAAAAACATTGAAAAAGTCACCGTTGCAGAAATCACCGATGCTTTTAAACGCCGTGTTGACCCACAATTGCTGCAAACAGTCACCGCAGGCCAAGCGCAAACAACAGTAAAAAGTGCAAAATAAACTGCGCATTATTGGCGGACAATGGCGTAGTCGCACGATAACATTTGCAGATGCACCCGGTTTGCGACCGACACCTGGGCGTGTTCGAGAAACGCTGTTCAATTGGCTACAGTACGATATTGCTGGCCGGACTTGCCTGGATTTGTACGCAGGCAGTGGCGCGTTGGGTTTTGAGGCGGCTTCAAGAGGCGCTAAATCTGTTGTACAGGTGGAAAGCAATCCGCAAGCCTGCCAGTCCTTAAAGCAAAACGTGGTCGCCTTGTCTGCTCATCAGGTAACGCCTGTTCAGGCTGAAGTGCAACAATTTCTGGCCGGTGAGCCTGACTGTTTTGATGTGGTGTTTATCGACCCCCCTTTCGCTAAAAATAGGGTGCTTGCAACCTGTCAGGCACTGGAAAATAACGGATGGCTAGCGCGACACGCCAAAATTTATGTGGAAACTGAACGCTCGCTTACTCTTGAAGGTCTACCGGCAAACTGGCGGCAGTTAAAACATAAAGTCGCGGGAGAAGTGGCGTATCATTTATTTGAACGCTCGTGACTACCGACCATTACAAATAACTCAAGGGATAAAAAAATCTAGGCGTGGATAAATTAACCAGTATGAATGTATTTGTGCGTGTCGCCAACGCCGGTAGCTTTGCCGCTGGCGCACGCGAATTGGACATTTCCAGAGCAATGGCAACCAAGCACATTATGTCTCTTGAAAGCACTTTAGGAACGCGACTCTTTAATCGCACCACCCGCAGCTTAAGTTTAACTGATGTCGGGGTTTCATATCTTGAACGCTGCAAGCATGTGTTGACAGAGGTGGAGGAAATGGAAGCTGTGGTAACCCATTTGCAAACCGAGCCGCGTGGACTGTTAAGAATCAGTGCGCCATACGGTATTGGCTCAACACATATTTCTCGTGCGGTTGCAGAGTTTTTAAAAATACACCCCGATTTGAACATAGAAATGATATTGCAAAGCAGCCCAATGGATTTGGTTGATGAAGGTGTCGATGTGGCCATTTGTTTAGGCGCTTTGAATGACAGTAGCCTGGTTGCCAGAAAAATGGCGACCTCATTACTCGTGGTATGCGGCTCACCGGAGTATTTTGCACAACACGGCACCCCTCAAACTCCTGATGAGTTGCTCAATCATTGTTGTCTGGTGAGTTGGGCTATTGCCCCTAAAAACAAATGGCGTTTTAAAACAGAAGCTGGTTACACGGTCATCAATGTATCCGGTCGTATACAGGCTAATGTCGGCGAACCCATAAGAATTGCTGCTATTAATGGTTTAGGCCTGGTGATGTTACCGCTGTATATTGTAGGCAGGGATATTGAGAAAGGTAAATTAAAAGTCGTTCTGGAAAATTACCTGCTGCCACCACTGGATGTATATGCTGTTTATCCGCATAGAAAATATTTATCGGCCAAAGTAAAAACGTTTATGGATTTTTTACAAGAATGGCTGGAACACCGCGTCAGTATGCCTGCGCCGGAATAATCTTTAAGAGCGTTGGTTTTCATTGATCGATGTGATTTGAGAAGAGCAGCAAGATTTAGTCTGTTATCTGAGTACTTACTGGGTGTTATTAAAAGTGCGGGGAATTGACGATAAAATAACTTATCGTTCTCACGCTGGAATGCAAACCTAGGTTTGCATTCCAAGTAAAAAGTATTTCAATGCATCGATGTCAGGATGTGGGGAATGGATAGTTTACCCCCGCACTTTATAATCACACCCGTACTTACCGCACTTGGTTACGTTAAAAAATGAGCTAACCTAAAACATTACCAAGGCGACCATCCGCCACTTATAAACTCAGATACTATGATTGCAACGACCACACCAACTTTCTTAAGGGCATTATTACTGTTTGTACTATCGTTTGGCCAAAGTTACGCTGACGATGTGTTAGCCAGCATCGCCGCGCGTTTAGTAAAAACACCCATGACCCAAGGCCAGTTTCAACAGGAAAAACGCTTAAAGATTTTACGTAAACCCTTGCTGTCTACCGGCACATTCACCTACCATCAAAGCAAAGGCGTAATCTGGAAAACCCTAACCCCCGTGTCATCGTTATTGCTGGTTAATGATTCACATTTGATAACCGCGCAAGGCGAGCAAGCCGTACCGCCCGCTTTTGGCAGCGTGTTTAAAGCATTATTAGGCGGCGAATTAAACCGCTTAACCGAAGGCTTTAGCATCACCGGAAAAGACCAAAAAACAGCCTGGCAATTACAGCTCATACCCAAAGATGCGTTATTGAAAAAAGTTATCAGCACCATTCAACTTACCGGCGACACTGAGCTGCGCCAATTGGAACTCCAGGAAGTCAATGGTAATCTGACGCAGATTAGCTTCACACAAATCAGCCATCCCGACCATCTAAGCAGCGAACAACAAGCCGATTTTGAACGCTTATCACCCTAAAATAACGGCATGGTTCTGGCTGGCAATGATGTTAATCATCGGCGTACTGGGCAGGCAGGTATTAACCAAAGACTGGCTGGAAACCGGTTTTTTAGCCCTTTTACCTGCTAGCGAACAACAACCGGAAATCGCCAAAGCCATCCAGCAACATAATGAACTGCTCAACCGGAAAGTGCTCTGGCTAACCGGTGCGGCAAGTTCCAAGGAGGCTATTGGCCATGCGCGGCGGCTTAAACAACAGCTGGAACAAAGCAAGCTGTTTAACAGCATTGTGCTGGAGATGCCGCAACAGAAGATGGCCAAACAGTATCAGCAGTTATTTCCCTACCGCTACCAATTACTGGATACCCAAACGCAACTCACGCTAAGCAATTATCCCAAAGACTTGCTGGCCCAAAATCTGGAAACCCTGTACAGCCCAATGGCTCAGATGATGGCGGCTGATCTTGAGCACGATCCGTTGTTACTATTCAGTCGCTATTTTAATGCCCAAAATCCGATCAAGCTGACCCTTGAACAAGGCATTGTCATCCTGCATGATGCTGACAAATACTGGGCATTACTGCTGACCGATCTGGAAGATACCCATTTGCAGTTAGACAAACTGGAAACCTTGCTGGCACTGGTAAAAAGCACCACCACTCAAGTGCAAACCGCTGGTGGCGAATTAATGGTGACCGGTATGCCGTTGTTCACTGCACAGGGCTCCGATTCTGCCAAACAGGAAATTTCCACCGTTGGCATTGGTTCCAGCGCAGGTATTATTATCTTGCTGATGCTGACGTTTCGAAGTGTAAGACCCTTGTTGCTATCATTTCTGGCCATAGGCAGTGGCCTGTTTGCGGCGCTAGTTGTTAGCGTGCTGGTGTTTGGCAAAATACACATTATCACCCTGGTGTTTGGTGCCAGCTTAATTGGTGTCGCTGATGATTATGCCCTGCATTTTGTCTGTGACAGCTTTGCTGCCAAAAACTGGCAGCCTCGCCAGAGCCTGCGTTATATATTCCCTGGATTGCTTATTGGTTTATTAACTAATTTATTGAGCTATGCGGGGCTGGTGTTTTCACCTTTTCCGGGTTTACAGGAAGTTGCGTTGTTTTCAGCTATTGGATTGTTATTTGCGTGGCTGACCGTGGTGTTACTGTTTCCACTATTACTGACCGGTTTTAAGCCCGATCACAAACCGGTTATTTTGAAAGTTGCCAACTACTGGCAACAACACTGGCCGGTCTGGCTGTTAAAAAATCGGCGCTGGGTGTGTCCGCTTGTGGTGCTTTTTATAGCCGGTGGACTTTGGCAACTGACACCGCGTGATGATGTGCGACTGTTGCAATCAGCACCTGCCGAATTATTGAAAACCGCCGATAAAATTAAGCAATTATTGCCGGTAAGTCAGGAAAATCAGTTTTTTCTGGTATCGGGACACAACCTTGATGACTGGCATCAGAATGAACAGCAATTGCTTGAACACTTAAAAGTATTAACGCAACAGCATAAACTCATGGCTTACCAAGGCCTCAGTGATTACTGGACAGATCAACACAGCCAACAGCAAAATTACCAGTTGCTGGACAAAACCCTGTATCAATCCGGTCTATTAAAGCAATATATGACGGAGCTAGGTTTTAGCAAAAAAGCTATCAATAGCGAACTCAAACAGTTTAATGATGCCAAAAACAAATCGATTGCCCTGCCTGAATGGCTGGCAACGGCCGATGAATCCAAGCAGAATTTATGGCTAGGTTGTGATTCAACGCATTGCCTTAGCCTGGTTTCCTTAATCGGCATCACTGATTTATCGGCGTTATCCTCGCTACAAAATTTACAAGGCGTTGCCTGGGTGGATCAGGTCGAACAATTATCTTCGTTGTTTGCACGGTATAGAATCCGGGTCAGTTTGCTACTCATAGCGGCTTATTTGTTGGTTTTTACTGGTTTTGGACTAAAATTTGGTTGGCGCAATGCGTTAACTATCATCTCAATTCCCATTATTGCGACGCTGGTTTCATTGGCCATGATGGGCTGGTTTGACCAGTTGTTTAGCCTGTTTAATTTGTTTGCGCTATTGCTGGTACTGGGCATAGGCGTTGATGATGCCATTTTCTTTTTTATGGCTTACAATTCCGAGCAATCAAATACTATCGATGCCGATGGTGAAGCCAAGCGTGCCAGTACTTCGCTGGCGGTGACGCTATCGGCATTAACAACATTACTGGCTTTTGGTTTGTTGGCGGTCAGCTCTACCGAAATTGTCCATGCCTTTGGCTTTACCGTGGCGGCGGGCATTTTTACTGCGCTGGCCTGTTCGCCGCTGGTTGGACACCGCGTTAACCCACAAGACAATCGCAAAGTTTAACATTAGGCTCACTGCCATTGTAGAGGCGCAAAATTTTGCGTCTCTACAACTACTAACCGCTGTAACGCATTCATAAATACCTTAGATGACCTTTAAATCAACCCGCACAAGTTTCATCATCGCCATCAGTCTTATCGCTTTATTACACACATTTTTCGGCATCGGTCTAGTCTGGCTGTTACTGCCAATCACCCTTTTCCTGTTATTAATCCTATACGGTTCGGCAAGCATCCAAGCCAACTTTTTCGCTCCCGCCCTTTGTTGTGCTGACATTCTCGATAAATATATCGCGCTGTCGTTTGATGATGGCCCCAACCAGGAATACACCCCGCAAGTGCTATCAACCTTAGCTCAGTACGATGCCTTGGCAACTTTTTTTGTCATCGGCAAAAACATAGCCGGTAATGAAAGCATTTTGAAACAAATCGATACAGAAGGGCACAGCATTGGCAACCACAGCTACAGCCATTCTTTTTTTGTGGATTTTAAAAGTGTGCAAGGCTTTAAACATGAACTACAACAGACCGAAGACAGCGTGTTCAACGTCATCGGCAAACGCATGAGATTATTCAGGCCACCTTACGGCGTAATCACGCCTCATCTTGTCCAGGCCGCCAAGGCATTGAATTACACTATTGTGGGCTGGAATATACGTTCGTTTGATACCACCGCCAACTCCGCACAAGCTATCGCCCAACGTGTACAATCGCAAATAAAACCCGGCGCTATCATTTTGTTTCATGACACATCGGTTAAAACCATTCAAGCATTAAAACAAACGCTTGATTTTGCGAAAGATAATGGCTATAAAGTTATCAGCATCGAGCAGCTTTTGAAGATTAATGCTTATGGTTAACTGAACGACCAGCGATTTTTTGCTAGCATTATGCTTTCTTCACCCTTTTTCAGCACGACTCACCGTATCACTTACGGAACAAGGTTTAAAACATGACGATTCGTTACAGTCACTCTTTAAAATTCAGTGTATTAGCCAGCGTAATATTGGCAGGATGCGCACAAACTCGGCAACTCGCCGTTGATTACCCCACTGGCGAAAGCAATGACCCAAAATCCGCGCAATCTACCAAAGCGCATCAATTTCAGGCCTTGCCTGGCTTTGCATCCATTGATGGCGACGATTATTATGTACGGCTGATTTCCGAGTTTGATTTTAAAGGCGACAATGTCTTAAAAAATGGCTGCGACACCATAACGCCGTCTTATAAGAAGAGTGATTTATCTTCGGCGCTGATATTCAACGTGCGTAATAATCTTCTTAAATTTAATAACCAAGCGACTGGTTTTTCCTATCAAGCGGCAACAGGGAAATGTAACTTTAAGTTTGATGCCAAAAAACTTAACCTAACCCCCTGGATGCGACTGGATTCCGGCAAGGAAACCCTGGTGGACTACAGCGTGTATTCCAGTGCCAATAGCGATGTGGATGTTTCTGGAATCGTCAGCAAGGTTTCGACCGCCAGCAATTTACTGGCGTTTACCGGTGTAGGCATGGGTGTTGCCGTGTTGGGGCAGTTTGCCGGACAATGGTTCAACAACACTCAGCAAGCCCAAGCAGCGCCGGTAACATCGACCACTGCAAACAGCAGCACGGAATCGCATTCTCTGCCTGCTATTGTGAGTTACTCGGATAAAACCGGCACACTAAAAGAAACTGTTTTTAAAGTCTATGCGGTTGCCGAAGGCGGCATTAATATCCTGAGTTCGGATACCAAGCCTTTGGGCGAATTAAGGATTTATCCAGAACTTACTCCATCTTTATTGCTTAAGACCAAGACCGATGGCATACCGGATGCGCGTGATTTATCCTTAAATGAAATCAGTTATTTACCGGTAAAATCAGCGGCTGGCGAGATCAACTTGCAGCAACTTATTGAACAATCTAAACACCCCGAAAAGCCCAATTTAAAACCGGACTGGAATAATTACGACAACGTACAAAGCAATTGCCGTAAATTGAAGCTGGTGATGAAAGATTTAGGCTTCAATAAATTTGATCGTAATGCCTATATTTATTACTTTCTGGCCAATAACAACGACTGGAAAAACTACAACATCACTGCCCAAAAAATCCAGAGTAATAACGTTAACGTGAAGACGTTACAGAATTATCGCAGTAAAAATTTCGACAATTGTCTGGCTGTTGATGACTACGCGGTAATGAAAACGATGGGACTGCCCGTCAACACGGAATCTGATTGGGCGCAAATGGGCGATACCAGCCAGAAAAAAGAGCAGTTTTTTATGCCGCTTAAATCCATAGAGCGGCAACTGGTTGCTGTGCTTAAAAACGCCAATAAAGCAGAAATGGAAAGCCAAATCTTTCCCTTATTAAACACGGCAAAAAATGGCGATGGCACGGTGTTGTTGCAAAATCATTTAGGTGACTTTGGTCTGGAGAAGTTATTACAAGCTGCACCCGTACCAGCTACGCCTACCGGTCAAACTGCGCCCGTTGCCTCAGCGCCGACACTACCATCAGTCCTTTCTCCTATCCCTGGCGCAGGTTTAATTATCAACGCTCGGCAGTTAGTACAGGTTTTTTCTGGATTAGCCATCAACGAGCTGAGCTGTGCGCGTGTTATTCCTGAACAATTGGGCAAGCAATCCGGCAATATAGGCATATTATTATTTACCACTCAGTCAGGCAGCCCTCGCGCTAAAGGCGGTGCAATGGAATTTGAATTCTCAAATGGCAAAATTAACCGTATTGCCTTCCAGTCTCCGACCTACCGGGATTTTGAACAGGATGTGATCGATCATCCCGAAGTGGGTGGTTGTCATATTGATCCGGCATTTTTGGCAAAATTGCACTGAGACAGATTTGAGTAGCGACGCAAGATTTTGCGTCTCTACTTCATAGAAACAATCGCGCTAGGGTGGCGGATCAACATGGAAAATCGCCCCCTGTTTCTATTTAACCAGCCACGCACTTCAAGGTTTTTGCCGAGATAATTATTCACATCGGGAAATAAAAACAGCCATTTGCGTTCAATACGTGCTACGAACTTGTCTGAAAACTCCAAATACACCGACTTTCGGGTGTTACGCACATTGCTCACCTTACCGGCTAAGCGTGTCCAGCCGGTGTGACCGGCTTCCGTTAGGCTGCTAACGGGTTGTACGGCATATTCTGGGCGCTGCCAAATACCTATTTTCGCTTGTTCGGCCTGGTGTTGTGCCGCCAATAATTCAGTGGTATAGAGAAGATTGGGCGGATAAATGCTGACTTCCGCTAAACCGGCTTTTACCAGTTCCAGATTGATGTGTTCTTTATTTTCTGTAAACAGATGGCCTAGCGTTCTTTTATATTTGTCGGTTAATTCTTCATCGGTTTGTAGACGAATTTTGGTGTTTTGCAGTTTATTGATTAGCCACTGCTTGGCTTCATCGCCCCCCGCGTCAGCCTGTTTATCTCGGTGTCTCACTTCCGGGGTATTAATCCCCAGCAAGCGAATTTTACGGCCATCTTCCAGTACGACAGTATCACCATCGTAAACGGTTTTAATGATCTGATAACTGTAACCCGGCTTTACGGTTATTTTTTTGGCATCAGGATGGGGGCGATCTGAGAAATGTTTATGGCCTTCAGCATCTTTCCACTCGTAGATTTCTGCATTAGCCAATAACGGTAGGCATAGTAATACAACCAATATTTTTAGATGGGTAAATAAAATTGTCATAGTGGTTTGGGTTGCGATTAATTTGAATAGGCATATATACGCACTGGCTATACGAGGTGGAAAAACGTCACGCTTGGGTTGCAATTATTACCATTTTTTAAGCATTCCTTATCATTACACGAACGCTGATAAAATTTTAGCGGCAATTTATGCTTAGGGTCTGTCTGAAAATAACTTGTACAGTTCAATCGCGGTAAACAATCTGCCAAGGCGATTGATTAGCAGAAGTTGTACAACTTATTTTTGGACAGTCACTTAATCAAATCACTCTGCTAATGCTTGCACTCTAAAACCAAAATAGCTAAACTCCACGATGTATCAACAATTGTATCTACATTGAGGTGGACTTATGACCGTGCAAATTTTAAAAAAATGGGGCAATAGCCCAGCAGTGCGCATTCCATCTGCGGTTATGCAGTCCGCACAATTAACACTGGATCAAGCCGTTGAAGTGCGTGCTGAAGATGGTCGCATCATTATAGAGCCTGTTGCACCTGCTTATACACTGAATGAATTACTCAATGGCATTACCGCTACAAACCTGCATGACGAAGTTGATTTTGGTAAAGCACAGGGACAGGAACAATTCTGATGCCTACACCATATATTCCAGAAGCAGGTGACATTGTATGGTTGACAACACTCAACCAAAATGAATATGAACAAGCAGGTTATCGACCCGCTGTTGTGTTAAGTCCCCAAGCCTATAACGTAAAAACAGGGCTTTTGGTGTGTGTTCCCATTACCAACCAAATTAAAGGCTACCCGTTTGAAGTTAAGCTTTCCACGTCCGACGCAAACGGGGTAGTATTAGCCGATCAGGTTAAAAACCTCGATTGGCGAAGTCGGCAAGCGCAATATAAAGGTAAAATCAGTTCGGGTGAAATGCAGGAAATCAAAACCAAACTGGCAACATTGCTTACTCTTGTTTAATCTAGTGGGCGATTTCGTGGAAAATTTAGCGTGATAGATTACAGTGATATAGCCGCATTAATTCCGCACAGTGGCCGTATGGTATTGCTGGATAGGATTATTGATTTCGACGGGCATACGTTATCTGCTGAACTGATTGTCCGTGATGATGGCCTGTTTGGCGATAAGCATAGCGTACCCGCCTGGGTGGGGATCGAATATATGGCGCAGGCCATCGCCGCCTATGCAGGTATCCAATCAAAGTTGGCCGGAGAACCCATAAAACTGGGATTTTTACTGGGTACGCGCCGTTATATCAGCAATATTGCTAATTTTGCCGTAGGTACGATACTGACTATACAAGTCAAAAATATTATACAAGACGACAAACTGGGAGTTTTTGATTGCAAAATTTACGGCGCAGATATTGAAATAAGTGCCAACCTGAATGTTTATCAACCGCCCATAGAAACTAAGCTAGCAACCACACCATGAACAAAACGATTTTAGTCACCGGCTCCAGTCGGGGCATAGGCAAGGCGATTGCATTATATCTGGCCAAACAGGGCTATGATTTGGTGTTGCACTGCCGTAGCCAAAAAGCACAGGCAGAAGCGGTTATAGCCGAAATTGAACAGCTAGGCTCAACAGCCAGATTACTACAGTTCGACATTAGCGATCGTGACCAATGCGCCGCACAACTCAATCAGGATATGGAGCTGAATGGCGCTTATTACGGCGTAGTCTGTAATGCCGGAATTACCGCTGATAATGCTTTTCCCGCATTGACAGGAGAAGAGTGGGACAGTGTTATACACACCAATCTTGACAGCTTTTATAATGTTTTGCAGCCGGTGATTATGCCGATGATTAGACGGCGACAGCCTGGACGTATTGTCACGTTGTCATCAGTTTCTGGCATTATGGGCAATCGCGGCCAGGTTAATTACAGCGCAGCCAAGGCGGGTATTATTGGCGCTACCAAAGCACTGGCTTTGGAGTTGGCAAAACGTGATATTACCGTTAATTGTGTGGCACCGGGTTTAATTGCCACCGACATGCTGGATGAGCTACCTTTGGATGAAATCAAAAAAATGATACCGGCAAGGCGCGTGGGTGATCCTAAAGAAGTTGCTGCGGCGGTGGCTTTTTTAATGTCGGAAGATGCCAGCTATATCACTCGGCAGGTATTATCGGTCAATGGCGGTTTATGTTGAAACGTGTTGTTGTTACCGGTATGGCCGGTATTTCGCCAATAGGCAATGACTGGCAACAGGTTGCAGCTAAGCTTAAAGCGCAATCTACCGGTATTGAATTTATGCCCGAATGGGACAAATATATCGGTCTTAATACCCGATTGGGCGCACCGGCAGATTTTGTTAGACCTGAACATTACTCCAGAAAACAAACCCGTAGCATGGGGCGCATTGCATTAATGGCAACTTATGCGACTGAATTGGCGCTCATTGATGCCGGTTTATTAAATGATCCCATTCTTAGCAGCGGACACATGGGCATCGCCTACGGCAGTTGTGCTGGTAGCTTTGATGCTCTAATCGAATTTGGTAACATGCTGCTTAATCATAACGTCAACGGCTTAAATGCCACTTCTTATATTCGCATGATGGCGCATACGGCTCCGGTAAATATCGGACTGTTTTTCGGTATTAATGGCCGGGTTTATACGACATCTAGTGCCTGTACCTCAAGCAGCCAGGGCATAGGCTATGCTTATGAAGCCATTAAATACGGCCACCAAAAGTTAATGGTGGCTGGTGGCGCAGAAGAACTTAGTGCATCTGAAGCGGCGGTTTTTGATACTTTGTTTGCCACCAGTCTTCTCAATGACTCGCCGGAAAAAAGCCCAAGACCGTTTGATCGTGATCGAGACGGTCTGGTTATAGGGGAGGGTGCAGGCACATTGATTCTTGAAGAACGTGAACATGCGCTGGCGCGTGGTGCTGTTATTCATGCTGAAATTGTTGGTTTTGGTACCAATTCAGATGGTCTGCATGTTACCCAGCCGGACAGCAAAAGCATGCAAACGGCAATGCGTCTGGCTTTGCAGGATGCTCAGCTGGAAGCTTCTGCTATCGGTTATATCAGCGCCCATGGCACGGCTACTGTGCATGGTGATGTCGCAGAAAGCCATGCTACGGCAGCGGTATTTGGC
>NZ_FUKJ01000231.1 GCF_900163745.1 Crenothrix polyspora | reverse complement strand
CTCCGCGCAAAATCACGAATTTCCGAATAGTTGAATTGTCTCAACGGGTTAACTCCGACAAATATAATGCTAGTTGCGTTTAAAATTCCAGTGGTTTCTATAACTACATCTTCATTAACATCTGGTAGTTTTGGAACAATTCCATGTTGCTGGAGTTCATTATGAACAGCTTTATCTAATCCATAAAGATGCTGAGCATATTTAAGTACCAATACATCACTTTTAAATGTAAATGCATCACCCGTTGCTACTGAAAGATTTAATAGCCTAGTCATTAGGTGAGGACTCCGTATGTATCTTGGGCATAACATCATTTAATACGACAATAAGCATTTGAAAAACAGGTTTTGCATCTTTAACGCTTGCACTTTTATCGATCTGTGTATATTGTTGGTGGCTCTGTCATCGTAGACTGAGTTAATGTTTTTTACCTAATAATAACAACCAACAAGAGGAACATGAGATGAGCTTTGATTTTAACCGCATGATGAAATTTACACACAATGTCGGCGAAAAAGAAAAAAAATACCGCCTTTACGGGGGCGCTGCGTTGCTGGTAATTTCCGTATTTACTGCTGAAATTACGTTATTGATTATTGGCCTGGTGCTGGTTGCAACCGGTTATTCCGGTTGGTGTCCTGTTTATTCAGGGCTTAACAAAAATACTAACGATACTGCTAGCTAATCATTGCTCAGCAAACACGATTTAATCTTCTTTACGAAATTCACCTTCCAATACATCTTTTTCAGCAGCTTTGGCGGGTTGGAAGGGATGTATTGTCTGAATCAATTTATTGTCGACCACATACTTGACTATCTTGCCGCGTAGCTGCGGAATTAAACAGGCAAAACCGATCATATCGGTAATAAACCCTGGCGTTAGTAATAATGCGCCCCCTAACAAAATCAATACGCCTTCCAACAGCTCATACGCTGGCAGTGTGCCTTGTGCCAGACTCGCCTGAAAACGTTGCAGCGTTGCAAATCCCTGCTGCTTTAACAGCCAGGAACCTAATACAGCGGTAAAAACCACTAAAAAAATGGTGGGGAATGCACCGATAATTCCACCGACTTGCAACAGAAGATAAATCTCTGCAAACGGTATAATCAGCACAATGATAAAAATAATCTGAAAAGCTTTCATGTAATCAAAACCTACGTTAACGACAGTTGCCTAAATATAAGGGTAATTGCTTTTAATTTCTAGGATAATATTTATGATTTAACTTTTAATGGCCGCAATGATGCCGCACGCTATACAACTTATTCTTTGCACCTGCCCTGATCGCAACACGGCAGAAACACTCGCACGGCTGCTGGTAAGCGAGGGCTTGGCCGCCTGTGTTAATATTGCACCTAATCTAGTCTCTATTTATAGCTGGCAGGGACAAATAGAAAGCGCCGAGGAATGCTTGATGTTAATTAAAGCACGCCAGGATAATTACCCCGCCATTGAAACAGCGATACGCAAGCACCATCCTTACGATCTCCCTGAAATCATTGCTGTCTCTGTACAACAAGGTTTACCTGAATACTTACATTGGATTAACACATGCTCTACTGCAAAATAGTCTTTTTCTGTTTCCTGGTGCTGTTTAACCAGCCAATATGGGCGCTGGAAAGCTCTGAAGTGACGACGAAGCCCAATCCGCTTAGCCAGTTGCTTAAAGGTCTTCCCAGTTTACAATCCAGTGCCAGCCAGGATGAGTTATTGCCGCCGGATCAGGCGTTTCAATTTTCGGCGGTGGTTAAAGATGCTCGCACTTTACATGTCAGTTGGAAGCTCGCTAAAGGCTATTATCTATACCGGGAAAAAACTCAGCTGACAATTGTTGCCAATACCCATACGAAATTGGGAGCTTATGCCCTTCCCCACGGCAAACCCAAACATGACGAAGCCTTTGGCAAAGTTGAAATTTTTTATAACACGTTAGATGTTGATGTGCCTTTGATACGCTTTAGCAAAGCGGCGCACGCTATTGTTTTGCAAGCCAGTTACCAAGGCTGTGCTGATCGTGGCGTGTGTTATCCGCCAATGATCAAAAAAATCGACCTGTCATTACCGGCTGCCGAACAGATGCAAGCTGACCGAAGTGCTGAAACGCTGGCAGCATCGCCAGAACTTTCCGAGCAAGATCAGATTGTACAATCACTGCGCCAGGACAGTCTTTGGGTGACTTTACTGAGTTTCTTTGGTTTTGGATTTTTATTGTCACTGACCCCGTGTATTTTTCCGATGATCCCGATTTTATCGGGGCTTATCGTCGGGCGTGGCAAAGATATTCCGGCTTCTCGTAGTTTTTTAATGTCACTTTGCTATGTGCTGGCCTCGGCGGCAACCTATACCTTATTTGGCGTACTGGCTGCTGTATTTGGAAGCAATTTACAAAGCACTTTTCAACAGCCCTGGATTATCATTACTTTTAGTGCGGTGTTTGTGTTGTTAGCACTGTCTATGTTCGACTTTTATCACCTGGAAGTGCCTAAATCGCTGCAAGCCAAACTGCATAATTCCAGTGAAAAACACCGTGATGGCTCGCTATGGGGTGCGGCCATTATGGGGGCGCTGTCATCGCTTATTGTGGGGCCTTGCGTTGCAGCCCCTTTGGCGGGAGCGTTGATTTACATAGGACAGACCGGTAATGTGATTTTGGGCGGCAGTGCTTTATTTGTGATGGGATTAGGCATGGGGATTCCCTTGTTAATCCTGGGCGCTTCGGCGGGAAAATTATTACCTAAAGCCGGTGACTGGCTGCATGCCACCAAGGCTGTTTTTGGGGTGATTATGTTAGGCGTTGCTGTGTGGATGTTAAGCCGCATTTTACCGCCCGACATCCCTTTATTATTATGGGGGGTATTGCTGATTGTATCTGCGGTGTATTTACACGCTACCGATTCGTTACCGGAAATCTGTTCAGGATGGCGCAAGCTGTGGAAAGGCATGGGCCTTATCATGCTAACTTACGGTTTATTGCTGTTGATTGGCTTTAGCCTAGGTAATACTAATCCGTTAAAACCTTTGCAGGGCTTGGTTTTAAACAACGCGCAAAGCAAAGAGCAAGGTCTCAGTTTTGACAAAGTCACCTCTATTGAAGCCCTTGAACAACGTCTGCAACAAGCCAGTGTCAGTAAACAAAAAGTCATGCTGGATTTTTATGCCGACTGGTGTATATCCTGCAAAGAAATGGAAGCATATACCTTTACCGATCCCAGTGTTAAAAGTGCATTAAAAGATTTCATGCTACTTCAGGCCGATGTAACAAAAAATTCTGAAGATGATAAAGCCTTATTGGCCAAATTCAATCTGGTGGGCCCGCCCGGTGTGCTGTTTTTTGGCTCTGACCAGCACGAACAAACTGCTCTGCGTGTGATCGGCTACCAAAAAGCCGAGCTTTTTCTTAAAACCTTAAACCGCGTTACCTTATGAAAAAAATCTTACTTATTATTGTTATTGGCTTAATCACTCTGGCAGCCGGTTTTGGCGTACAAAAAGCGGTATCGGTGTTAAATAAATCCAAATACATTTCCGTAACGGAATTCAGTCTTCCCGATAATACTGGCAAACAACATGCTATTTCCGAGTGGAAAGATAAGTTACGTGTCATAAACTTCTGGGCTACGTGGTGTCCGCCGTGCCGTGAAGAACTGCCACTTTTTGTGGAATTACAAAAACAATACGCCGACAAAAATGTGCAAGTTTTGGGTATCGCCATTGATGATGCCGAGTCAGTTGCAGAGTTTCTCAAAAAACTGCCGGTCAATTACCCGATGTTGATTGCCGGACAAGGCGGCATTGAATTGGCATTCAGCTTGGGGAATTTTGCCAGTGCCATTCCCTATACGATTATTGTGGATAAGGAAAACAATGTGGTTTTTCAGCATTCAGGCGAGATTACTAAGGTGCAGTTGCAGGAAGCCATTGACGGGTTGCTTGCTCAATAAGTACAGTACGAGTGTAATTTGGCCTATTGATCCTGCAAGGTAGCCAGTTCTTCTTTGGTAAATGGGTTTTGGCCAGCTTGTAGTGCTTGCACCCAGGCTTGGCGCTGCTTTTTAAGCTTTTCATCGTTAGTTTTGAGAATAAAAACCTCAAAATCTTCGATAGCGCCCTGGCTATTGCCGGTAAGTGCGCGTGCCAAGCCTCGGCTGTCCTGAAGCTCCCAAATGTTGTCAACTGCTGTTGCGGTACGCACCGCCTTTTCGCAGGCATTAAGCACTACCTGTGCGGCATGACCATTCACTGCCGCATCCCAGCACAGCTTATTCCATGATTTAGCTGAAATCAGCTGGTTATCCATCTGATCGATCTGATTAAACTCAGAGATAGCCTCAGTAATTTTTTTCGATTTTAGCAATTGTTCCGCCTCTTCCAAACGTACGGGTGCTTCCCATTTCAATATCGTCTGTTTCTGATCCAGTTTTAATTCAGGATCAGCATTGTTTATTAACCCAATCATTGTTATGGCCTCAGTAATTTTACCTTCTCGGACCAATAGTTTTCCTTTATTCTCTAATCCAGAATCAATAGGTAAGTTATCACAGGTTTTATGGTAGGGTTCGTCCTCGAAAAATGCTTTCCAGCTATCCCAGTTTATATTGTGCTGTACCCGTGAGCAGAGTTGGTTAATTAAGTCTTCAGGCTGCCAGAACCACAACTGTACCGTATTATCCCAGCTGGCAGTGGCAATTTTTCTATTATCAGGACTAAATGCTACAGCAGTAATAGTATCATAATGTTGCATATTCTGAATTTCTCGGCCTGTCGCTGTATCCCATAGCCGAGCAATATTATTGGCACCCGTAGTGACAATCTGTTCGCCGTCATGGCTGAAGCTCACAGCCTTAACAATGCCACGATGTTCCAGGTTTCGCACTTCCTGACCAGTCACCGTATCCCACAACTGTACAATGCTTCCGTCATTCGAAGTAGCAAGCAGCCTACCATCAGGGCTGAAGGTTACAATATATACAGGGCCATGGAGTGCAAGCTGAATGTCATGGTCAGATGGATTAAAGTTATAAGCTTCGTTAGTATGTGCCCAAAATGGATCAGTTTGGTTCAAATGGTGCAGCTCCTGCGCTGTCAACGTATTCCACAGGCGAACAGTGTTATCGCTACTTGCGGTGGCAATTTGTTTACCGTCTGGGCTGAACGAAACAGTTTTAACAGGGCTTTCATGGTGCAGACGCTGAATTCCCAAGCCAGTTGACCATATCTGAACCGTTTTATCATCACTCGCGGTGGCAAATTGTTTGCCGTCGGGGCTGAAGGTTACGTAATTAACAGGGGCATCATGGAGTAATCGCTGGATTTCCTGACCAGTTAACACGTCCCAGAGTCGTGACGTATTGTCAGTACTTGCTGTAGCAAGTAGTTTGCCGTTTCGGTTAAAAGTTACGGTATTAACAGAATTGTCATGGCTTAAGCGTTGCAGTTCTTGGCCGGTTGATGTATCCCACAATCGCGCAGTCTTGTCGACACTTGATGTGGCGAGTTGTTTACCGTTGGGACTATAAGTTACAGTATTAACTTTACCGTCATGATTCAGGTGCTGCATTTCTTGTCCGGTTGCAGTATCCCAAAGCCGCGCAGTGCTGTCTTCACTTGCCGTAGCTAGCTGCCTGCCGTCTGGACTGAATGTTACGGCAGTAACATAGCCAGCATGTTGCAGACGCTTTAGAGACAAGCTAATCGCTACATCCCACAGCTGCACAGTGTTGTCGTTCCTTATAATGGCAAGCTGCTTGCCACTGGGGTTAAAGGTTATACCATTAACCGGAATATCAAGACGTAAACGTCCAAGATTCTCACCAGTCGCAGTATCCCATAGATATATAAGCTGACTTTCTTCAGTCGATGTGAACGTATTTTCTGGTGTGTTAGTTACTGTTGATAGCTGTTTGCCGTCTGGGCTGAAAGCCACAGCTGATATAAGGCTGTCATGACTCAGGCTCTGCATTTTACCAGTCTCTATATTCCACAACTCTACAGAGAGGCCGTGATACGTAATGGCCAGTAATTTTCCGTTAGGACTGAAAGAAATTGTTTCAGAAGAAGCTTTTAGGCGCTGAAGTTCTTTGCCTGTCGCTGTATCCCACAATCGTGTGATTCCGTCGGAACATCCGGTAGCAAGTTGTTTACCATCGGGGCTGAAGGTCACGACGGCATGAACAGTGTCATCATGATTTAGAATCTGAAGCTCTTTGCCGGTTATCGCATCCCATAACCGCACGAACCTGTCGAAACTTGTAGTTGTAGCAACTTGCTTACCATCAGGGCTGAAGATTATGTAATCAACCTCACGATCATGACTCAAGCGATTAAGTTCTTTTCCGGTCGAAGTATTCCACAACCTCGCAGTTTTATCATTACTTGCAGTGGCAAGTTGCCTGCTATCGGGGCTGAAGGTCACAGAATTAACAGAGCCGTCATGATCAATACGCTGAAGTTTTTTGCCAGTGACTACATCCCATAACCATACTGTTTTTTCCAGACTTCTAGCGGCAATTTGCTTGCCATCTGGACTGAAGATTACGGTGGAAACACTGCTCTCATGGGTCATATGATGAAGTTCTTTACCGCTTGTTACATCCCATAACCGCACAGTGTTATCTTTACTGACGGAAGCAAGTACTTTTCCGTCAGAGCTGTATACAATTTTTTTTACTTTATTATCATGTTGCAATTTTAAGCTTGATTTAGGTAGCATACTTAGACTGCCAAACTGGAATTGGTTAAGTGTAAAATGGGCAATCGGATAATACTTCATTGCCTCAATGCCTAGTAAAATACTCAACCGGTTAAGTGGGGATTTGCTGCGGCGCAAAACACTTTCGGCTAACAAACGAGAGCTGGCAGCTTTATGGCGTTCGATATCTGTCTGATACCATAACCAGGTCATCCCAAGGGCAATGAAACAAATGGCGGTAAACCCTAAGAATTTTCCTATCGATTTAATTGCGTGCCTACGTCGACTCCTAGCTAGAAAACGCATAACTCGGTCAAAGTCCTGACCATAACGCGCAGCCCAAGCTGCACTGGGTTTTTCCCGCTTTTGCCATGCAAGCACCGGAAACAGCTCCAATCCCTGCAATAAGCTCGCACGTTTTTGGCTATAGAGTATCGCCGTTTGTTCCAAACGGCGATACGTGTCTGCTGAGCGTGCTTCCTGTTCGACCCATGCTTTCATCTTCTGCCACAGAC
>NZ_FUKJ01000016.1 GCF_900163745.1 Crenothrix polyspora | reverse complement strand
CGTTTCTTTTTTTTACGCGCAGGTAGTTGGGATTCGGAATGTGTCTGGCCTTTTTCACTGTGGTTGCCATACAGCCGGTGGGTTAGGTCGTCCACTTGTGCCTCCAGGTCGGCAACCCGACTCTTGAGTTCGTTTATTTTGGCCTGCGCGTGCTGGAACTGTGCATGCCAATAATTTTTGTCTGCTTCGAGCTGGATATAGTCCTGGAAGCTCAGCGTGACCTGCCGTTGTGCAAAAGGCGGTTTCCGTTTGGCTTCACCGGCCGATATGTATTCACCTGTAAGTATCATAAAAGACTGCTATTGTTTGGCTCGATGCCGCTTAGACAGTTATATCGCTAATTTTATCTAGGGATGGTGCGAATATTTACGACAAACAACGGCAAAGTGCTTGATCTTACGGCGCTCCAACAGTTCTTTGACAATCAATAGTGATTCCACCGTTTTACCCACACCCACGTCATCAGCAATCAATAAACGCACGGAGGGCTGACGTAGCGCCATGATGAGTGGCACCATTTGATAAGAACGTGGCCGGAACGAAAGCTTGGCTAGACAGCGAAAAGGGCCGGCACCATTCCGGAATGCCAAGCGTGCGGATTCGTAAAGTAACCTGTCCGTGGTGATGTCACCCAAATCACTGGACGAAGGCGGAGGGAAGTTGGCATCAGCAGGTTGATCAGAGGCTATCGCCAATGGCAAATAGATACCGGTCATTTCATCGTCGCTCCCTCCCAGCGGTTTGACGATAAGCAAGTCCTTGTCATCTGAAGGCAGTACGATCCAATCACGACCGCGTAGCGAAACCAATTTTCCAGGTTGAAATAAATTGTTCATCGTATTTTATTGAAGATATCAGGTCTGGCGGCAATGATGTCTACCAAGTTGTCTTTATAGTAATACACCCAAACTTCATCACCCATCGCCATAATGGCTTGACGCTTATTTTCATCATCCATTTTTACCGCCGGCGTATCATGTGGTGTTCCATCGCAAAATACCCAGATTCTGGGGTGATAATAAAAATCGGGTTGCACATACACGCCCTCCACTCTTTTTTGTGCCTCATCGGGTAAGCGATGACCGTTACTGTAGAGATAGTCGAGAAACTTTTTTTCTGTTGCCGATGTGGCATCAATGTTTCTTAGCAGGGCTTGGTATTGTGCATCGTAGTTGCTATAGCCTGTGTTGGTTTGAATTTCAACACTGCAAATACGCAGTTTTTCCAGGGCATCGCTTATCAGGTGGCGATTGATGATTTTATGATCACGCTGATTGTAATAACTCAAAAGATCATCGTAACTGGCAGGGCCTTTATAGTGTTCATCATCAAATCGGCAAATACTGATGGCCTGTTTAATCACCTGATGAAATATATCTACATTTTCCACGAACTGGGAGAGGATGCCGAGACTGCCTTCAGCGGCTTCGTAGATTAATATGTTCGGTGATTCAGATTCACCGACAATAATAACGCCGATTTCGTTAGGTTCGACCTGGAAGATATTTTCAATGCCGTGCTTTAAAGCATATTGCAAGGTAACGACACCCTCAAGCTTTAACCCTAAAGGCTGGGTGGGTTCAATGTATAAAGCATCAGCCAAATTGGATGTCCACAGTTTGACACGTTTATAGTCTTCCTTGCGGTTAGCATCAGATTCCGGCATTGAACTAGACCAGTCCCCAGAAATCATCCCTACCGGAAATCCATCGGTTTGCTGTGATCGCCATTGATGATTGACATGTACTAGCCGTGCTGCCGGTATATAACGTAAATTGAGCAATGTTTGTCCATGGGTTTTGATAAAAGCCTTGCGTACTCGATCAAGCTGCCCGCCATCGACTGAAAAATAAGTTTGGATACGATAGCCCATGGAGGAACGTTCCTCCTCTTCGCAGGAAATTCGATCCCGTACTTCTGCCCGTGATTCGGACATTTCCAGTAAATGTGTTATATGTTCGCAATTGGCATTATCACCGAAGTTTTCACCCGTGAACGGACATAACTCCAAATCTTTTTCATCACTTGTTAAAAAATAACCTGATTTTTTACTGACCCTGGCTTCGGATATGGCCGATTCAGCATCCTGTACGATCAGTTGTGAGACACGATATTTCTGGCCATTGTGATAGATAATATTCAAGGGGCCAAATTCTCGCAAAGCGATAGAGCGAGGACGTGAAATAAACTCTCCCGAAGAATTATTAGTAGGTAAAAACATCCGCAATGGCAGTCGGGTAAAGTTATAGCCAGGCAAAAAACCTTCTGAAGCAAGATAGCGGTAAGGGTAAAACTCGGATAGTTCATTGGATCTGCCGCTCATAACGTTACGCAGCAAATCTAATTGGCGCGTTGCCTGATCTTGATTTCTCTTGTGCTTTTTGTACTCATCACTGCCAAGACTGAGCGTGCCACTTTCAATTTTTTGGGTGGCTCTGGTTAAAATCATCCGCGCCGAACGGTAAAGTTGCCGCCACCGGTTAAGTGACAGATCAAGATGCACGGCTAATTTTGACAAGTTTTGGTCAACCCATTGCTCCGTATACCACGTCGATGCCCCATTTTCCAGGTCGCCAGAAAAATCATGGATAACGCGGGTAAAAGTCGCCTTGATTTCAGCAAACCGCTCAGTTCGAATTTCAAGTCCTGCAATGGTTTCTGATGAAAGCGGCATTTTGTCATTATCATCCTGGATAAAACGCATGATAGACGGTTTGGAGCCTCCTCGTTCTTCCAATCCAGGCAACCCGATTTCGGAAATCGCCAGTGCATTGAGATGTGTAAGTAATAATTCTTTATTACAAAGATCAAGGCGTGGAGCCTGAACAACCCCTGCCACCAAATCACTTTGTTGCTGGAAATAGTGTCGGTCATGCGCCAAATAACTCGAGCAGTAAGTAAAGATCAATGCACCTTGCCCACTTCGGCCAGCGCGTCCTGAGCGTTGGGCATAGTTGGCAGGATTGGGTGGCGCATTACGCAGATGCACAGCACTTAAGCCACCGATATCAATACCCAGCTCCATTGTTGGGGAACAAAACAGAGCTCTAATTTTACCTTCCCTGAATAAGTTTTCACGCTCAATCCGCATATCCGTCCCTAACTGACCGGTATGATCTTCACCGCGCAGACGTTTCCCGTGAGAAAAATTCTGGCAATACATGTCACGAAAGAACTCATTTGGGACGTTGGTCTTTGTAAGCTCTACGCTTAACAGCGTCAGTATAGTGGACCCTAGTTTCAGGACAATACTTTAAGATGGTAACCTGCAATCAATAGGAGCAGGTTATGAGCGAAACAAAACGAAAATACTTTACGTGTGATTTCAAGGCTAAAGTCGCTCTTGAAGCGGTTCGTGGTCTTAAGACAGTTAACGAAATCGGTCAAGATTTTGGGGTTCACCCAACACAAGTGACCTTGTGGAAGAAAGAATTGACCGACCAGGCATCCAGTGTATTTGATGTCAAACGTGGCACGAAACCTGTGGAGCCATCGACAAGTCCAGATCGATTGTATTCGGAGATTGGTCGCCTGAAGATGGAACTGGATTGGCTAAAAAAAAAGTCAGGGATCAGTCTTTAGTAGACCGTAAACACTGGATCGACAAAGAAAACTCTTTGGCATTGAGTCGCCAATGCGAGCTGGCTGGGGTTGCCCGTTCTACGATTTATGCGCCTCATCTGGCCGCCCCGCCGGACGCAGAGGAGTTGATGTTGCTGGCACTGATTGATGAAGAATACACACGGCATCCGTTTTACGGTAGCCGTAAGATCAGGCAGTATTTGCGTGGGCTAGGGCACGAGATCAACCGTAAACGGGTGCAAAAGCTAATGGCCAAGCTGGGGCTCGCTGCGATGGCTCCAGGACCGAATACCAGCCGTCCGCACCCACAACACAAGGTGTATCCCTACTTGCTTCGAGGGGTTGCGGTTATACGGCCTAATCAGGTATGGAGTACGGACATCACTTATATTCGCTTGTTACGGGGCTTTGTGTATCTGGTGGCTATCATTGATTGGTATTCGCGTAAAGTGCTGTCATGGCGTGTATCCAATACGATGGATAGTGGGTTTTGTGTGGATTGTTTAGAGCAAGCGCTACAGCTATATGGCACACCTGAGATATTCAATACCGACCAGGGTAGCCAGTTTACCAGTGACGCATTTACAAGTGTACTCAATAAACACACTATTGCCATCAGTATGGATGGCCGTGGTCGGGCATTGGACAATATTTTTGTGGAACGGCTTTGGCGTAGCGTTAAGTATGAAGATGTGTATCTGAAAGGTTACGCCATAATGTCAGATTTATTGGTGGGATTGGCGGAATATTTTGTATTTTACAATGGTGAAAGGACTCATCAAGCGCTGGATTACAGCACGCCTGACAAGGTCTATCTTGCAGCAAGCGGGGGTGGGGCAATGATTGTAGACAAATACTGTAAGACAGAAGAAACCGTTCAGGAATAGAAGT
>NZ_FUKJ01000086.1 GCF_900163745.1 Crenothrix polyspora | reverse complement strand
TGTCGCCACCCCTAAAAATGCACATTAGCAAGTTGCTCAAGTTATTTCATGCACGTTACTTAGAAAGACACAGTAGAAGCAAGTCTAACAACAATCACGTTAACTGCCGCACAGGCAGCTTAGAAATTCTCCTCCGGAAATATTGACATTGTAATTGCGTTAACTGCCGCACAGGCAGCTTAGAAAAGAAATAGGGACTACAGGCGAATACTCAGGCAGTTAACTGCCGCACAGGCAGCTTAGAAAAGTCAAGTGCGCTCATATTTATATCATCCAATGTTAACTGCCGCACAGGCAGCTTAGAAAATGCCTACATCTGTTGCAACTGCGTTTACTGAGTTAACTGCCGCACAGGCAGCTTAGAAAGCTACGCGGCTTAAAAGCAAAAACACTTAAAAGTTAACTGCCGCACAGGCAGCTTAGAAAGCCAGAGCCGTGAATTCTAGCACCTTTGGGATGTTAACTGCCGCACAGGCAGCTTAGAAATACGCAAACCCATGTAATGGCGTTCGTTGGTGGTTAACTGCCGCACAGGCAGCTTAGAAAACTTGATGGCCACTTTTTTTGAGGTTGACCGAGTTAACTGCCGCACAGGCAGCTTAGAAATGTATATCGAACCCAATATTCGACCAGGACGGGTTAACTGCCGCACAGGCAGCTTAGAAAATGTATGACCAAACGCACTCCAAGACCATGTTGTTAACTGCCGCACAGGCAGCTTAGAAAGATATGCCCATTGATGGCCTGCCGGTTTTGCAGTTAACTGCCGCACAGGCAGCTTAGAAATTGCCGCATCATCACAGTTAGATGATGACATTTGTTAACTGCCGCACAGGCAGCTTAGAAATAAAAACGGGCCGGTCGACATGGCACAAGGGGGTTAACTGCCGCACAGGCAGCTTAGAAATAGTGAAAGGCAACACGACTTATGTTGACGTGGTTAACTGCCGCACAGGCAGCTTAGAAAAGAACCGTAACGAGCAATCCCATAAGCTGCACGTTAACTGCCGCACAGGCAGCTTAGAAAAGGTGCGACTTTAACTTGTAGTGATGCTGGTGTGTTAACTGCCGCACAGGCAGCTTAGAAAAGCCCAAATCCACCCACACGAGGGCAGTTTCCGTTAACTGCCGCACAGGCAGCTTAGAAATATTTTGTGATGCGCATTTGCCGCCTGGCATACGTTGGTGCGGTTCAGAATGCCGCGATGACTGGCAAAAAGAGCAGGAGCGTTAACTGCCTGTGTTTTATTTTAAGCCCCTTAGCAGGGGCTTTTTAGTGTAATACAGCCCCAAAACCAGCAATATTTATTTTTTCAGCAAGGTGTTTAACCAGCGGTGGTTATGCTATAGTTTTTCTGTATTATCCTTATGAATAAATGCTTAGGTGGTTGTCATGCACACAATAGAACTGGTAAATAGAGACATTGAATTCCTAACCATTGAAAAGTTTATGTCTTTGACTGCAAAAGAAAAAAGCAAAATTCAATCTGTTAAGATAATTCCTCCTAGCCTTGACCGCGATGACTTTGGCAAAATACAGGTGAAATATAAAGTCCCCTCTTATAGAGTTGCTGGAATTAGCTGATGCCAAATCAGGAATTACAAAATAATTCCAATGAAGCTATCCCAGATGGTTTAACGCCCGATATTGTTAAGACGCTGCTAGAAAATCAAGCGAAGGAGCTTGAGTTAAAAGCCATAGAGTTGTCATTGCAAAAACAGCAGGATGAGCACGGCTTTGAATTTGGCAAAGCGGCATTGCTGGCAAAGATTGAAGATAGAAAATTACAAAGAAACCACCAGTTATCCGTTAAAAAATCGACTTACATTCTTGTCGCGCTCTTGGCTACACTTATTGCTGCCATAATCTTTTACGCGCTTTATTCAAATAACAACCCCATAGCAATGGAGATTATTAAAGCCATTGCCTACCTAACAGGGGGCGGTTTAGGCGGCTATGGTGCAGCCAAGTCTAGTGGCAGATCGAAAGATTCAGAACCCAAGGATGAACAGATGGAAGATTGATTATTCCACTCCTATTTCTCCAACCCTCAACATTTTTTTACACCCCTATATACAACCGCCAACCAATCCGCACCGCGCCACAAAAATATTTCTTACACTTGGCTTTACCCGACATTCCGCACCCCTTATTCCAAATTTGCATATAATTTGACGTAACGCTTTCCAAG
>NZ_FUKJ01000022.1 GCF_900163745.1 Crenothrix polyspora | reverse complement strand
AAAATTAGAGTGGCTACAGGTCGGTGCGCTCCGGTTTTTAGGGAAATAGCGGGAATTGCTGATTAAATGTCGGCTTATTCTGCAAAAGACTAAATCAGAGCCTACAAAAGAAAATGAAATTAACGATGCAATGCAATTTGTAAAAACATTTGCCCAAGAGAGCAGTTCTTTTGGTGATGCATTAACCTGGCAAAAAATGGAACGACAAGAGCGTTCATTGGATTAATCCACCTTCGCAATATATTGACTCACAGCGAATATGATAAAAACAAATGGAAGGAGTAATTAAGTATGCCAGCTATTTATATTGAGCAAATAACCCCTGTTTGGAACGATTTTTCAAAATTTGTTCACGTTTTACATAACGAATACGATTACCAGAATGCTGTCGAATTATTAGACAATCTAATTGATACGGTAGGGGAAAATGAAAATCACCCTTTAGCCTCATTAATGGAATTAGTCGGCGTTTTAATTGAACAATACGAAGATAATAATATACCTGAAATTAGCCTTATCTAGTCAAAAGACTATTTACTATGCCAACGATTGGGCAATAGAAACCATGAAAAATGCGCGTTATCCGTTGGAATTGTTTCAACGGGTGGTTACCGTTAGCTTGGAGACTATGAAGATTGTGAATGCGTTGCCGAGGTTGGATATTTAGTGGATTCTTAGGCTTGTTTGCTACAATCCATAACACATGATTTTAGGAGAATAAAAATGTACACAGCCATAAAAGCCATTTATGAAAATGGGCAGATTATTTTTCAAGAACAACCACCGACTACCAAAAAAACCAATGTTATCGTCATGTTCATAAAAGATGAACCTGAAAACGTTGAAAATCAGCATAAAGGCACAAGCCCAGAAAGACAACCAGGTAGCCTTTTGCGATTGGGTGCAGCACAAAATAAAACCTACAACATTCCTGATGACTTCAACGACCCTTTGGATGATTTAAAGGAATATATGGAATGAGTTATTTAATCGACACCCAAATATTGATTTGGTATCAATTGAATAGCAAAAAACTAAATTCAGCTATTTATGAACTGCTAAAAAATAGTGGCTCATGGGGCGAATTGTGTGATCGGTCAAAAACCCGACACATAACTTGTGAATAGTATATTGATAAATAATGCTTTTATTAAAATATCAAAAGCATCATCACACAATTCGCCCCATGAGCCATTTTGTTTTTCAAAACGGTAACAGCGCCTATTAATTTGCTTTTCCTCGTGTAATATAACTTATGGATTATAGGGGAGGATAGGAAGTTGCCCTATTTTTTTGAGAATTTGCGTAGCTAGAGTTGGATTCGTATAGCTATAGCTCATAAAATTCATCATAAACAGGGATTTCAAGGTACTCACCACCCCATTTAAGCCACAAAGCCAATCGTTCCAAAGTAGTTTCAAACTGTTTTTTAGTCAGGCCACATTCCCATAAAATAGCCACGCGCCAGCCCATTAATTTAAGCTGATACAGCACTTTCTGGTCGCGGGCGACATTACGGGCAAACTTATGTCGCCAAAATTCGCTATGGGTTTTGGGAATATGTGAGTTTTTGCAATGCGGGTGTTGGTGCCAAAAACAGCCATTAATAAACACAATGGCTTTATATTTGCGTAATACCAAGTCAGGCGTGCCAGGTAATTTTTTGGCATGTAAGCGAAATCGGAAACCAGCCTTGTGCAATGCAGACCGAACTTTCATTTCTGGGCGAGTGCTGTGGCTGCGAATAGCTGACATAATTCGGGAACGGGATGCTTGGTCTATACGATCAGTCACAGTTAAACCTAATTTAAAAAGGAAGTGGGGATGGTGAGTTTAATTCTCATCCATAAGAGCGTTGAAAAATTAAGTATTCGAAGAGAATATTTTATGTTGTTTCATGGTCTTGCGTTCTTCACCTAGCAGCCTTAACTATAATAAACTCAACAGGTTCCGTAACACTGCTCAACTTACCAATCATGATTGGTAACGACTGGGTATCAATCAAGGTAATATAGGCGCATTTATTAGCCAACGGTAGCCTTACGCTTTAGCACATTATCATGCCAAAACAGACCTATATTTTATTGATTGCCCAGTTTTTATCGGCATTTGCCGATAATGCGATTTTATTCACTGTCATTGCAATGGTAATGCAGGCCACCGACCCAGTAAGTTGGTATATTCCAGCCTTGCAGAGTTCTTTTTTGATTGCTTATGTGGTGCTTGCACCCTGGGTGGGCAGTTTTGCCGATCATCATCCTAAAGCCAGAGTGTTAATTGTTGCTAACATCATTAAGGCGGTCGGCGCGGGCTTGTTGTTGCTAAACGTAGAGCCTTTAATCGCTTATTGCATAGTGGGTATAGGTGCGGCTTTGTATAGTCCAGCAAAATACGGGATTTTACCCGAATTGGTGGGTCATGAGTTTTTGGTCAAAGCCAACAGCTGGATAGAAGGTTCAACCATTTTGGCGATTTTATTGGGTATGGTGATTGGCGCTAAAGTCGCCGATTATTCTACGCATTGGGCATTGGTCGGCACGATTGTGCTGTTTCTTATATCGGCCTGGGTAGCGGTGTATTTGCCGGTAAATCAAACTAAAAAACGGGCTTCAGGATCAAGAGTCCTGGAGTTTGGCCAACAAATGGGCAATTTTTTTACTACGCCACGGTCACGCTTTGCCATTCTGGGTGGTTCGTTGTTTTGGGCATCGGCGGCCACGTTACGCTTGATTATTGTCGCCTGGGCACCTGTGGTGTTAATGCTAAAAAATGCCAGTGATATTGCGCAGTTAACACTGTATTTGGCGATTGGTATTATCGTCGGTTCTGCGGTTGTACCACGATTGATCCCTTTGGAGCATTTACGCCGTGCCAGAATCGCCGCCTATATCATGGCCATACTGATTGCCGCACTCAGTTTAACAACCAGTATTTGGCCAGCGCGTTGTGTCTTGTTTGTTATTGGTATGATGGGGGGTATGTTTATTGTGCCTATTAATGCCGTGTTGCAAGAATTAGGGCAAAAAAGTATCGGTAGCGGTAGTGCGGTTTCGTTACAGAATTTCTTTCAAAATCTGGCGATGTTGTTGGCCGTTGGTATTTATGCCGGTGTTGAGTTTTTACACATCTCAACTATTACCACATTGACAGCATTGGGCGTATTGGTGTTTGTGGCTACTTTTTGGGTGTCTTTGAAGTTACCGGATGCTCAGTAACCGGAGGCGTTTATTTAGCAGCCTGATAAAGTTTGTCACTGCCATCCATATTACCTGTCTGGCCATACAATAAGGGTACGCCCTGTTGTAATCGCCCCGCTGCCAGCACATTACATACCGCAATTTTATGATCCCCTGCATCGGTAATATGGCTCACTTGGCAATCGAAATAAGCCAAACTTTCCGATAAAATCGGCGCACCGGTTTTGGCGGTTTGCCATTGGAAACCGGTCATTTTATTGGTTAAGCCTGAGCGGCCAAAGTGTTCGGCAAGCTGATATTTATGCTGGCCTAAAACGTTAACGCTACAAATGCCGCCTGTTTTTAGCAGGGTATAGGAATAATTGTGCGGATTAATGCTGATGGCCAACATCAAGGGGTTAAAAGACACTTGCATAACCCAGGCTGCCGTAAAAGCATTGCGCTGTTCACCGGCCGTCACGCCGATAACATAAACGCCGTGGCTAAGATATTTGCAGACAGCGTCGGGATTTTCGATCATGAATGCACTAGGGTAATGCGCATCGACAAATCAATGGCGTTGATATGTTTGGTTAGCGCACCAATGGAAATATAGTCAACGCCGGTTTGGGCGACTGCGCGTAAATTCACCAGGCCAATATTGCCGGATGCTTCTAGCTCTGCGGCCCCTGCATTTAGTTTTACCGCCGACTTCAAGTCAGCAAGATTGAAGTTGTCGAGCATGATGCGGTCAGGTTTGGCCATGATGGCTTCCAACAACTCCTGCATGGATTCGACTTCAACTTCCACGGGCACAGTGGTTTGGGCGCGGGCAATCTGAACCGCTTTGGCTATGGATCCTGCCGCAATAATATGATTTTCCTTAATTAACACGCCATCGTACAAACCGATACGGTGGTTATAACACCCGCCACAGGCTACGGCATACTTTTGCGCATCTCTTAAACCGGGGATGGTTTTGCGGGTATCCAGCACTTTGCAATCACTGCCCGCCAGCGCATCGGCATATTGCCGAGACACGGTTGCAGTGGCAGACAAGGTTTGCAGTAGATTCAATGCCGTGCGTTCACCGGTTAAAAGGGCACGCGCCGAGCCTTGCAAGGTACACAGCAACGTACCTTCATTGACCGATGCGCCTTCTGCGACCAACCAGTTAATGCTGACATCGGGATCTAATGTTTTGAAGACTTCATCAAACCACAGCTGGCCACACAGCACCATGTCTTCACGGGTGATGACTTCGGCAGTGGCCAGTGCGGCTTCAGGAATAATAGCGGCGGTTATGTCACCTGTGCCGATATCTTCTTCCAAAAAAGCTGCAACATCGACCACTTTTTTCGGATTCATCATCAGGTTGTACATGGGCGAGGCTGTTTCTTTCATCGGATTTCTCTCAATGTGTGCAGGTTCAGTGGTTACCGAAGCTGTCGGTTTTACGCTTGTCGATCCCCCTCTTTGAAAAAGAGGGGTTAGTACCCAAAGGGCATAAAGGGAGATTTATTAAAAAAATCCCCCTCAACCCCCTCGTAAACTCTCCCCCTTTTTCAAAGGGGGAAGTGAGCACTTACTGCACCGATTTAAGCCAGGCATTAATACTGCTGCTTAATGGCTTGTGCCAGTTGATGTACCGCCATCGCGTATTTGTTGCTGTTGTTGTAACGTTTGATCACTTTAAAATTGTGATGAACCTGCCAGTATTCATTGCCTTCATAAGTGCTTAACTCAATGACAGCAGAGCCGTAAGGATCATCCGCCTGTTGTGTTACGGGGCTTCTGTACTGCCAGCCATTCTTGGAAAAATAATGCGCCACACTGCCGATGGCATCTTTGGCGTGCCATAAATCACGTCGGCCATTGTGGTCAAAATCAACCGCCAGCTTGCGAAAACTGCTGGGCATAAACTGACCCAAGCCCATTGCACCTGCCCATGAACCCAGGGGTTCGCGCGGATCGTAATCTTCTTCGCGCGTCATCAGTAAAAAATTTTCAAGTTCCGACATAAAATACTTGGAACGTCGGTGTGTATCGAATGACAAGGTTGTCAACGCATCAAACACGCAGGTTTTACCGATGTTTCTGCCAAAGTAGGTTTCAACCCCAATGATACCGACTATATATTCCGGGTCTACACCGTAGGTTTGGCTGGCTTGCTGGATAGCGGTCGCATTTTCGTGCCAGAATTCTACGCCGTGGCGAATATGGTCATCGGTAAGAAATTTGTTACGATAGCGCGTCCAGCTGCCTAAGCGTGGTTTAGAAGGGCCTGTTGACGGCGCAGGGCTTTCTAGGCGAATTACTGAATCCAGACGCTGGGCTTTAGCAAACAAGCCGTTTAAATACGACTCTGAAAAACCGTGTTTATTTGCCATCTGTTGAATAAAATCGCGGACTGCGTAATTATTGGTGTAATTGCCGTTCGATGAATAGTCCGAATAGCGGTCATAGTTTGACTCATGTCGGTAGCTTGTTTGCGGGGGCGGCGGCTGTTTGGGTTTAATCCTTAGGTAAGGATTTTGCGGCATCGATTGCGCGGTATTGACCGGGCTTGGATAGTTGCTGTAATCGACAGGGTCACTGGCGCAACCTGTAAGCAGTGCAACGAGGGCGATATTGAAAAAATGCTTGGGTACTGTGGTTGTCACAAATTATTCCTTTTTGTTCTTTTGACTAGAATGAATGCTGTTGAGCAGATACAGCCGGCAGCAGACTTACGTTTACCTGGGTTTATTGGGTTATGATTATACCTGACGAAAAAGTATAGCCTTTATCCGCCGATAGGTTACAGACGCTGTTGCGTAAAGTTAAGCTAGAAGTCAATTTTATCGCAACTTTTATTTTTTATCCTGCCTTGTGCCACCATGAATATAGATCAACACTGGTTAACGCCTGCCACACACACGCCATCACCCAATTTTGATGAGAGAATTGATCCTGTGGATATTTCTCTGATCGTTATCCATTGCATCAGTTTACCACCCGGCGAATTTGACACGCCGCATATCGATCAATTGTTTTGCAATCAGTTGGAACCACAATGCCATCCGTATTTTAAGACTATTTACCAACTGACCGTGTCGGCCCATGTTTTGATTAAACGTAGCGGCGAAGTTGTCCAATATGTGCCATTTGATAAACGCGCCTGGCATGCCGGTAAGTCAGAATACTTAGGGAGAGAGCGCTGTAACGATTTTTCAATTGGCATTGAGCTTGAAGGTACCGAATGGCTACATTATACCGATGAACAATATACACAACTGTCAGAAATTATTAAAACCTTGTTGCAAACATACCCTACATTATCATCACAGCACATTACCGGTCATAGCAATATTGCGCCAGGCAGAAAAACTGATCCGGGTGATTCTTTTAACTGGCAACGATTTTTTGACGCGCTGGTGTAAGAATTATGGGTAGCCTAATTAACGAACAATCGTTTACTAGCGGTTTTGCTGATTATGATTGCTTTGTGCATTCATGTAAGCACACAATACGCTGTTAATGCGGGTTTGATAACCTTTCCCTTGCCCCTTAAACCAGCTTAACATTTCACTATCAAGCCGTATCGTTACGGTTTCTTTCGCTTCTGGGAAAACAAGTTTTGCATGTTTCCAAAAATTTTCATCGGTTGGCTGTGCATCGGGGTCGGCCATAGCTGAGGCGTGTATTTCCGCATCACCCATATTGCGCAGTCTTTCCCAATCTGTGCCGTTTTCAGTAGTCATTGCGACTTTGCCAATAAGCTCTTCTTTCATAAGGTTCTGCCCTCCTCGCTGATATGATTCGTCTTTCGTCATTGCCCGTATCGGTATAAATGACAACGATTTCCAACCCATTGATAAGGCCAATCGCATAAATACGGATTTCCCCGTAGTCAAAACGGTCGTCCCTTTGCTCTAAGGTTTCGCCCTCAAAAATCTTTACTGCATCCTTAAAGGCTATACCGTGCCGCTCAATGTTGCGGCGGTTTTTATCTTCATTCCAAACATATTCCATTTGTCTATATTTACACTTTGCCAATACGTTTTGCAAGCAAAAAAGACGAAACCAGCCTCAAAAATCGTAAGACGGTTATTTACCGCTATATACATTTGCAATATACTGCCAATAACATGAAATAAGCAATCAACCTTAAAAAGGTATGTTAGTCTTGCATCTTCAAAAATCAGTAAATGTTTTATAAATGGCTCTCAAAAATCATTTTTATTCGTTAGCGTAGACTTTGACGAAGCAACGACAGTATTTGGAGATCCTTTAGCGGGTACTTTTCCTGATTGGGATCACTCCGTTGGGGAACATCGCTTCATTACTGTTGGAGTATCGTGCATCAATCGGTTATTGGTGATTTCCCATACCGAAAAACTGGGTGAAATACGAATCATCAGTGCGAGACCAGCCACTAACCATGAGAGAAAAGCTTATGAACGTTGAAGACACCCAAGATGAACTTAGAGATGAATACAATTTCGATTTTTCCAAGGCAGTACGAGGCAAGTATTATCAACAATATCTTGAAAGCACGAATGTCGTTGTTTTAGAACCCGATGTCGCAAGCGCATTCCGAAATTCCGCAGTTGTTAATCAAGCTCTTCGGGCAATGCTGCAATTTGCCAATCAGACTTCTAGCCTGACTAATACGCCAAGTTAAATTATTAAAATCAATGGCTCTCTTGGCATTGTTGACTAGCGATGTAGATTGGGTTACGTTAGTAACCCAATACCTGACGGTATTTAGGCAAATACAGCATCAGCCACTATAGTAGGTACTTCTCCATTATGAGCATAATCGAACTCCATAAGTTACCCGCCATCGAGAAGCTTAAGATTATTGAGGCACTTTGGGGAGATTTAGTAGGTGACGAAGATAGTCTTCCAAGACTGTCTTGGCACGAAACTGAACTCAAAGAGACTGAAGAAAAGTTTCTGGCTGGCAGCATCGAAATACTGGATTGGCAACAAGCCAAAAAAGAATTGCGTTCGCAATTTGAATGAAAGTCCAAATTCTCCGCTCAGCTATGGAAGACCTCGCGGCAGGTCGGAAATTTTATGATCGCCAAGAAGCAGGTGTAGGTGACTATTTTTTCGATAGTCTTTTTGCTGAAATAGATTCACTGGCTCTTTACGGGGGAATTCATTCAGTTCATTTCGGGTTTCATCGCCTACTAGCAAAGCGTTTTCCTTACGCAGTCTATTACAGGATCATTGATGGTAAAGCCATCGTCTTTCGTGTGCTTGATTGCAGACGCGATCCAAATCACCTTCGTAAGGATTTACGGTTACTCACTTGAGGCCATAAGTATCTACACAACTTTTCAGTTTAATAAAAACAATGGGTTGTAAGAATCTTCTCCTTTATGCCCTTTGGATACTAACCCCTCTTTTTCAAAGAGGGGACTGAACAAGTACATTAGCACATATCAAAAATTAAACGGAAAATCATCCATAAACAAGTCATCATAATTGTTTTGGTAAGTGTTTTTTGGGATTTTATATTTTTTCAACCAGGCTTTAAACGCATCGGGCTGTTCAAATAAAGCCAGCTCTTTTTTAATGGCTTTTATATCTTTTTGTACATCACGCATGTCATTTGCCAATTTTAACAGCAATTGTGCGGGTGAAATTTTGCCATAAAAGGGCATGTTGCATTGTAATCTCGAAACTTCTTCAATCTGGTAAATTTCTTGGACTAATTCAGATAACTGGTCTTTGAGTATTTTATTAAAATATTTTAAACGGCTATCGGCCATTTGGTTTATCTGTGTTGCATCAATTTGCTCGATTTCCAGTTGCAATTCCAATAGCTGCAATAAATCTTTTTTGCCGTAAGCAATATTAACACGCTGCATCAATTCAGTTTTACGCTGACGTTCTTGTGCATCCGGTTCACGGTCAGGGTGCAATACCGCCACTAATTTGCGATACACTTCTTGCACGGATTTACTGGCTAAGGCTTCCTCTTCTTGTTGACGGGCTTCTTTGGCCAGTTGGGTTTTGGTTTTTTTTCGCTCTATTTTCGGCCTAGCTTGGGTTTCTTGATGTTCGCGCATTTTTTCGTGCAAATGCGCCTGAAAATTCTCCGGCGAACTGATGTCAATATCATCACCTAAATCGATGTTAAACATATTTTTGGCCATGTTTTTCATCATTTCGCCAAGCGCCGCGTCAACTTCTCCGGTGGCAGTATCGTAATCTTCATCGCTGTATTTATTGAACAAGGCTTTCACTGCATCGGTGTTCATTGCGCCAATCAATTGTTCGCAAACCTCAGCAATGAGATGCTTTATTTTTGCCTTGTCGGCTGTTTTAATCGACGGATCATCATAATACTGATCTAAATGTTGTGCCCATTCTAATTGGTGCTGATAAAACCTATCGACCAAGGGATTGAATTCCTGCTCAGATTTTTGACGGTACACGGGCAGGGCTTCTTTCCAGGCTAACAAGGCTTTTTTTTGCAGGTCAATTTTTTTGCTCAGGCTATTAAACAGTTTTTGCGCGGCTGATAAGGTTTTGTCCTGCGCTTTTGGCGCAATGTGAATTATCTTGTTGGCTTGGGTCATGGTATCAATTTTTGTAATGATCGAATAAAGTACGCATTAAAAGACAGGTGTGGGCTAGCTGACAGAAAAACTCACCCCACAGCCACACGTACCAGTAACATTTGGGTTATCAAACTGAAAGGCTTCATTCAAGCCTTCTTTACGGTAATCAAGTTGAATGCCGTTGATCAAATCCAGGTCACTTTGGCTGATGATGACTTTGACACCAAAATCTTCAAATACCACGTCATTTTCGGCTAGGTCATCCGAGTAATCCAGTGTGTAGGCATAACCGGAGCAACCGTATTTTTTGGTACCCAGTTTTAGGCCGATGCCTTTGCCGCGTTTAGCCAATTGTTTTTTAATTTGGCGGGCGGCGTTTTTAGTTAACGATACAGACATGTGTAACCTCTTTGTCATTAGGCTGGATTAATCAGCGACTTTAAAACCGTAATAAATTCTAAAATTTCAGCCTTGGTATTGTTGAGCCCTAAGCTGATACGAAGAGCACTTTTAGCCAGACTTGCCTCCACACCCATTGCCAGCAATACAGGACTAGGCGCACTGCCACCGCTGGCACAGGCGGATCCGCTGGATACGGCTATGCCTTTTTGATCCAGCTTCATCAATAACATTTCTCCATCCATGCCTTCAATACCAAATTGTACAGTGTTGGGCAAACGTTGAGTGTGCTGGGCAAAAATGGTTAAGCTTGGGATGCTGAGTAATTGGCTTTCCAGCAAGGTTCTTAACTGGCTTAGATGTTCATTACGGAAAACTAGTTCCGCGTGCGCCAATTCCGCCGCCTTGCCGAAACCGACAATAGCTGCGACATTTTCTGTGCCAGCACGGTAGCCTTGTTCCTGCCCACCGCCCAGTAGCATGGGTGTTATCGACGACCCTTTTGCGAATATTAACGCACCACAACCTTTCGGCCCATATAGCTTGTGGCTGGATAAAGTCATCAACTGTACGCCCAGTTGCTCGAAATTGACCGGTATTTTACCTAAAGCTTGCACGGCATCCGTATGCACCAAAGCGCCGATGGCGGCGAATTGCCCGGCATAGTGGACGACATCTTGAATCACGCCGGTTTCGTTATTGGCCAGCATGATGGAAACGAAATCAGGTCTATTCGCAATCACCTTGTCGATGGCTGCCTGGCTAAGCAAGCCATTGTTATCGACCTCTATAACAGTGAGATCATAACCTTTGCGTTTCAAGTCTGCGGCAGGTTCGCTCACAGAAGGGTGTTCGATGGCAGAGATGGCCAATTTGCCCAAAGGCGGCGCAGATTGCAATGCCAGATTATTGGCTTCCGTGCCACCGCTGGTAAAAATGATCTGTGATGCCTGGGCGTTGACCAATGTCGCCACCTGATTACGTGCGGTGTCAATAGCGCTACGTGTCAAGCGTCCATGCCGGTAAAGACTGGATGGATTACCATAAAACGCGCCCAAAAACGGCAGCATAGCCTCCAGCACGTCAGGATGTATCGGCGTGGTGGCGTTATGATCCAGGTAGATCATGGCTGTGCTGCGTCCGCCGTAGCTGGGTTGTCTGGCGCGTAACTATCGGTCAGTTCACAGCCTTCCAGTTTGCACATCGGTGTTTTCGGGCACACAATGCCGGCGG
>NZ_FUKJ01000420.1 GCF_900163745.1 Crenothrix polyspora | reverse complement strand
ACTGCCTGACTATCCAACCACAACTTACATGAAAAAATGGGGGTATTTTTATTGCGTGTTGCCCAAACCCAAGGCTAAATTTCCCGTTGCTGATTTCCCAGGCAAAATGTTTGCATGGCCATTGCCGGTAATTGCAACCTCACTGCGATAAAGAATTTCTCCTTTTACCCCTTTGACACCAAAAGTGATAAGGGAGTCTGTCTGCCCAAGAGAAAGGAGAGTACCTGTACCTGCTCGAACACCAACAACTTTTAAGACGTTGGTTTTTCCAGGTAAAGTGTCCGAAGGTTCTAGTGTTAACGTAATACGACGGGGACTGGTAAAAATAGGAAGTTGCACGTCATTGAGGATGAGTTTTTCATTGAAAAGCACATCCACCGTATCACCATCGGGTAAATCGGTATCGTAAATTAATAAGTTTATGACTTTTTTAGTAAATATGTTTTCTGCTATTGAATGTTGCGCCCTGTAGACAGTAGGAAGCTTTCCTAGGTCATCACCTTCGTAGGTGTCATCGTATGGGCCTTCGTCATCAGGAGGAAGATCGGCAGCAAGCGGTGTGTTTATTTTTGCCGTACAATCCACAATCATGGGTAAATTGTGCACCACACGCCACCATTCGAGTCGATTTTGAAAATCGGGTCGTCTTTTTAACGTCGCCAGATCCGAATGAATTTTTGTATCTCCTCCCTTGAGCATAATTTCCTGTTCAACAGGATCCTGCTCAAGTTCTTGCCGCCAAATATCCCGATTTAGGGCTAACTCATTCATTAAATCATTGATAAATCCACTGGGGATTACAGGGTTACCATTTTTTGTGCATTCTGGGTTATCGGTAGTACCTACATTGGAATCAGCCCAAATAGGGCTAGCCAAAACCAATGTCAAAACACAAGCTATTGTTTGTTTGTTTGTTTGTTTGTTTGTTTGTTTGTTAACAACATGTTGACACTCTTTGTGTATTAGTTGACAGGAATTTCATCATAACTTACAAGATACGCCGCTGTCTATGCGGGAAATTGTCGCATGCTTGATAACGTAAAAAACCACACCGTGTTGTAACGCGCCCTGAATAATAAAAATCAATTTCGATTAGTAGAATCGAGATTACCCATACGGTTTTTTTCAAGCCAAACTCTGAGAAGCATTAAGCTTCACTGGCCAATGATGTATACTGATTGCCATTTTTTTAGCAAAGAGACTGACGATTATGGAAGAGCAATTCGCCAAAATTATTGAAAGCATTGGTGAAGATTTAAACCGTGAAGGCTTGGTTGATACGCCAAAACGCGCGGCCAAAGCCTTTAAATTTCTTAATAATGGTTACGATAAAACCCTGGAAGATGTCTTAAACGGTGCTATTTTTTCTGCTGAAACCGAAGACATGGTGATCGTTAAAGACATTGAGCTGTATTCTTTGTGTGAGCATCATTTGCTGCCGTTTATTGGTAAATGTCATGTCGGTTATCTACCTCAAGGCAAAGTATTAGGCTTGTCAAAAATTGCCCGTATTGTTGATATGTATGCCCGCCGTTTGCAAATTCAGGAAAAACTCACTAAACAGATTGCGGATGCCATTTCTTTGGCCGTTGATGCTAAAGGTGTGGCGGTGGTTATTGAAGCCAAACATTTGTGCATGATGATGCGCGGTGTGGAAAAACAAAATTCAGTGATGACGACTTCAGTAATGACCGGTATTTTTCGCAAATCCATCAGCACCCGTTCAGAATTTTTAAATCTTATTAACAGATAACGTTTTTAACAGTCCATCTGATGATACCCCGTATTCTTTGATAGATAAGAGCTAACGCAATGAAAGAAACAATCTTACAAATGTGGGTCGATTTACCTTGGCCTGCCGTTAAATCCAATCCGTTTTCAAGCAAAGAAAATGGGGTACTTGATGAAAGCGCGTTTAATGTGATCGAGGTAGACAAAGTTTTCGATGCGGTAAACCACGCGGCAACCACGGTTGGCCAAGCTACGTTATATCAATCGTTATCTCACCCCAGTGCTGATTTACATGAAATCAAAGCCAAGCAACAAGCACTTGAAGAATTGCGCAATAATCCAGAATTAAAGCTGGCGCTTGAGCACATTGTCGATAATGCCTGTGCCGGTGAAAAAAGCCTGTATTTATTACTGTTTGGCAAATTTATCGGTTCTTTTTCAACAGCCAGGGACAGTGATGAAATTGAAGGCTACGGCTATCTGCAATACAAAAGAGCCGTTGCCTTTGTACTGAATTTGGTTGCACAAACGCAAGCCTTGCCCACGCCGCAAAGCAGTTATCTGAATGAAGTTTTTAACACAATAAAAACCTTTACTCAAAGCCGCGCTTATTCCTTAATGGAAGAGCCGGTGTATTTCACCGAAAAAGGCATCCAGACTAAAAAAGATCGCGTCGGCTTATTTCCTGTTCCGGTTATATTCAGGCCGCGTATTTTCAAACCCCTGTTACTGACGTTAATATTTATAGTGTTGTGTGTGGTACTGTATTTTGTGGCTGCCGTTATTCCTGGTTCGGTGGCGTTTTTTTTCCCCTTTCTGCTGGTTTATTTTCCCATCGTGGGTGGCTATGACCGCGATAACTGCATTATTCCGTTACGCAAGGAATTCAAACACTCGGCTGAACTGGCAAAAACCCTGGATGCGCTCGGCCAACTCGATGAGTTATTGGCGTTTATGAAATTTGCCGACAACTTTGGCCATGCAACCGTTTTACCCACGCTGCTTGATGCCGATCATCACCGCATCAATCTTGTCGGTGCGAAAAATCCAATCCTGGCCAAACAAAACAGCGCTTATGTCGGCAACGATTTCAGCCTGGAAGATGAAAAACTGGTGTTGGTCACAGGCCCCAACAGCGGCGGTAAGACCGCTTTTTGTAAAACCCTTACCCAGATTCAGCTGTTAGCGCAGATTGGCTGTTATATACCCGCCACATCAGCAGCACTGACTGTGGCCGATAAAATATTCTACCAGGCACCTGAAATCAGTCATCTCAATGATAGCGAAGGCCGATTTGGTACCGAATTAAAACGCACTAAAGCCATCTTTCTGGCAACAACCGCCAAGAGCCTCGTCGTTCTTGATGAATTGTCTGAAGGCACCACCTTTGAAGAAAGAATGGAATCATCCTCTAACGTGTTAAACGGTTTTTATCGCAAAGGCAATAGCACGGTTTTAATTACCCATAACCACCAGCTGGTTGATGATATTGTTAAGGCAGGCATTGGCTTGGCCAAGCAAGTCGAATTTGCCAATGATGCGCCGACTTTCCACTTGATACCTGGTATTTCACGGGTCAGCCATGCGGATCGCGTCGCCAAGAAAATTGGTTTTTCCAAAGAAGACATCGATAACTATTTGAATGAGGCCAAATGAAAATAGGCACAGCATTATCTAACCATGCGACTAAAGCCCTGCTTTTAGGCAGCGGCGAGTTGGGTAAAGAATTGACTATCACGCTGCAACGCTACGGCATAGAAGTGATTGCCGTTGATCGTTATGCAAACGCACCCGCACAACACGTCGCCCATCGCAGCCATGTTATCGACATGACCGACAGTGAGGCTATCAAAAAAATCATTGCCCTGGAAGAGCCAGACTTTATTATTCCTGAGATTGAAGCGATTGCCACACAAGCCTTGCTTGACATTGAACAAGAAGGCAATGTGGTGGTTGTCCCCAATGCAAGAGCGATTCAATTGACGATGAACCGGGAAGGCATAAGGGTTTTGGCCGCTGAAAAACTCCAGGTGCCGACTTCAAAATACGCTTTTGCGGAAACTTTTACACAATTAAAAACCGCCGTTGAAAATAATATAGGCTATCCTTGTTTTATAAAGCCAACGATGTCGTCATCCGGTAAAGGCCAGTCGATGGTTAAAAGTGTCGATCAACTGCAAGCCGCTTGGGATTACGCCAAGTCCAGTGGCCGTGTCGATACCGGTAAGGTTATTGCGGAAGCTAAAATCGATTTTGATTTTGAAATCACCTTGCTGGTGGTGCGGGCATTAAATGCGCAAGGCACGGTTGAAACGCACTATTGTGAGCCAATAGGGCATTATCAGGAAAATGGCGATTATCGGGAAAGCTGGCAACCGCAGGCAATGAATCCGTCAGCACTCAAAACAGCGCAAGCTATTGCCTTTAAAGTGACGGAAGAAATCGGCGGCCTAGGTCTGTTTGGTGTCGAGTTATTCGTACAGGGTGAAAATGTCTGGTTTAGTGAAGTCAGTCCCAGACCGCATGATACCGGTATGGTGACGATGGTGACTCAGCAACAAAATGAATTTGAATTACATGCCAGGGCTATTTTAGGCTTACCGGTAAATACCCGGTTACACACGGCAGGGGCCAGTGTACCTATTTTAAGCAGTCTGGCAGCTAAAGATGTGGTGTATGAAGGGCTGGATAAAGCACTGGCTGTGCCAAATAGTGAGATCAGATTATTTGCTAAACCGGAAGCGCTGGTAAACAGGCGGATGGGGGTTGCTTTGGCAACCGCAGATACTGTTGAGGCAGCCAGAAAAAATGCGGTTACTTCCGCAAAATCAATAGGTATTCGCCCTGCATAGTAGGTAGTCAACATGATAAGAATGACAGTTTTTTTAGGCACATTGCTTGTTTCCAATACGCTGTTAGCCGGCAGTTATTATCAGTATAAAAATGCCAGCGGTGGTATTTTATTTACCAATAAAGCGGCGGGGCTTGGCGGTGACTGGAAGCTGATTGAGCATAGAAAAATCAAAACGCGCTCAGACGATTCCGATACCAAATCCCGGACTTTTTCTTATAACCGGACGGCAGTGTCGTCAACGGGTACACTGGGGTTTATGCACTACGGCGAGCGCGAACGCCTGAATACTCACCGTGATTCATCATGTGGGGCGGCAAAAGTGTCTCATGATACCAGGGGGTTAACGACAATCTCCATACGCTCATGTGAGCCTAAAACCTCAACCTGGCCAACAAGCAATCCCTACCGCGCCTCACGGTCTGCCAAAAAGGCGCAATTTAATGAGCTGATTGCCCAGGCCGCACAACGACATCAAGTAGATGAGAGGTTGGTACATGCCGTCATTCAAACCGAGTCCGCCTACAATGCCAATGCCATTTCTTCTGCCGGTGCGGTGGGCTTAATGCAGTTAATGCCTGGAACAGCGCGGCAATACGGTGTGACTGATCGTAATGATCCCAGCCAGAATATTAATGGCGGCACAAAGTACCTGCGGTATTTGCTGGATTTGTTTAACTCGAATATGGACTTGGCGGTTGCCGCCTACAATGCCGGTGAAAATGCCGTCATGAAACACCACAACTCTATTCCGCCTTATCCTGAAACGCGTAACTATGTGCGTCAGGTATTGTCACTGTATAACCGATAAAGGCATTAATTTTTCTCCATACCTTATGTCGTATGACAAGTTAATGTGTCGGTAAAATTAACAGTACACGTAAGCGTAAGATCCCCAAATACAAACATAGAGAATCAGCGTTATAGCGTATTGCCTTACGCGCATGAAGACTCAATAGCAGCCTGGGTAAGCTCATGTTTTAGTTAATATTACACAGTAATAGATCAGCACTTTCTTCTTGTATTGTAAAACCTACTGATGTAGCTATTTTTTACATAAATACTTGGCTTATGCTTTGCTGTTTTAGTTTATTGCTGTTATTTAGCTAATAACCACTTGATTTGATACTAAAATTAATATAAGGCATGAATCTTGCTATGTATTCTAAGTACCCTATTATTCAATACTATTTTATGGGGTGATAATCCAAAATCTAGTAGGTTAACCATTCTTGAAAACCAGGGATCGATAGCCGATGTTGAATTATTAAAATATACCTCGCCTTATTAATAAGGCACAGTTATCATCTGGCTAAATAAGCCACGGGAAGTTCATTATGGTCGTCGTCTTTCTGAAGAAAGTTGTTGTCTGGTTTGTCTGCATTGGCTTTATTGCTATCTGCGCAGGATGTGCTTCAGATAATCATTTACCCCCTGTCGATACCAGGGTCGATTTAAGTGTATCTCCCAATAAACCGGTGAATGCCAAACAACCGGTGACAGTGTTCAATATAACCAAAACTTTCTCCAAGCCAAGCGGTTATGATGCGGATCGTACCGATGCGGCAAAATCTGTACAGCTGGATTTCAAGAAAATTTACGACAAATACGCTGAGCGCCCAAAAAAATTAACCGCGATGGATAAGCTGGATGGCGCAAACGCTATCCACTCCACTGCTAACAAAGCCGCTATTGAATATTACCGAAAAAATCATATTTCGGCAGAGCAACAACGCCGCCTATTACTTAATGGGGACGAGTGTATGGATCAGTACAAAAATACTGCATCTTACGGAGCGAACTGGAGGCCGATAACGCAAGGCAAATCCAAAATACAGCCAGCCAAATCGAACGCCATGCTGCGATCTTTTTTTTATGATCGCCCTGTTTCGTCGACAAGCAGGCGAGCTTTAAAACAATTTGGCGAGCGGAATCGTTTGAATTCACCTTATACTTTCTCACGCCACACAACAAATTTTTCTCGGCATACCAGAGGGGTATCAACTATTTTAATGCATCCCTGTGAGCCGAAACTATCGATTTTGGCAAACAACACCAGTGACAGTCCTTCCAAAGCGGCAAAGAAAGCTCAATTTAATAATATGATTGCCCAGGCCGCACAACGCCATCAGGTAGATGAAAAGCTGGTACATGCGGTTATTCAAACCGAATCGGCTTACAATGCTGATGCCACGTCTTCTGCCGGTGCGGTAGGTTTAATGCAGTTAATGCCAGGAACGGCAAAGCAATATGGTGTGACAGATCGCAATGATCCGAACCAAAATATTAATGGTGGCACACGCTATTTACGCTATTTGCTGGATTTGTTTAACTCGAATATGGACTTGGCGGTTGCCGCTTACAATGCCGGTGAACATACTGTCATGAAATACCACAATTCCATTCCGCCTTATCCTGAAACGCGCAATTATGTTCGACAGGTGTTGTCTTTGTATAATAGGTAATTGGCCTTTAATTTTTTGAAGCTTAGAGGTAGGCTGTCGAAATTAGCCGTTTACACAAGATTTACTTTCCCCGCTATTTGGCTTTCCTTTACCTTTGAAAAAAGCACGGCGTTTTTTTCGTATGGTGTAATCGTTATGGCTTGCGTGGGATAAGGCTTGTGTAATTGACGCTTTATCCAGATGGCCACAAAGTGCGGGGATTAACAATGTCGTCCGGTTCATGTCGGCTTGTGGGCTGCGTTCAATGACATGTTTAAAATTGCCAAAAAGTGTTTCGATAATGTCGCTGCTGACCAGTAGAGGATAATCCGATACCTGTTTCTGAATTATTTGGTCAAGGCCTTTGTTTTTAAGGATTTCCATGACGTTCGACACCACGATTGTCGTGGTGGCAAAACGCTGAATGAACGGTTTCAGCAGAAGAAAGCCAGGCATGGCAATACGCAGCCTGCCCAACAGACTACCTTTCTTGGCGCGGCCTGTCACAGCAAACACTCCCAGCATTTTATCGCCCCACTTGCCCAGAATGCTAATACTTTGGAAGCGCCCTTTGCTACGTAACTTGGGGGGTATTAAAAATGCCAGATCAGTCTGTCGTAAACGGTTAGCACCCTGGGTTGTCAAGGCAGTGAAGCGCTGGTACAGCACGGTTTTCTCAAACTGGTTTTTGAGGGCATTGGCCATGGTATGCCCAATGTCGGCAATCACAGGGATCAGCTCTTCTTGTGTTTTTGACCACAGCCTGACACCTTTTTGCAGTGTGGCATCGCCGTCCTTAATGATCGCTTTGGGGTTGCCCGCCTGGTTGAATATAGTGGCCAAATCCATTGCAACACTTGGGCCATTGACAACTTCACAGACTTTTAGGCCAATGCATTCACAGTCTTTCAGTTGCAGCGCCGCGCCTTTTTGGGACAGGGTTTCCACGGGAACTCGCAGAACCACCAAGACTTTTTTGGTGCCGATATCTATGGAATGATCGATGATGGCTAGCCATGGCGTATTAATGGGCTTGACTTGCTTGAGCAATCCCAAGCCTAACCGCAATGTCCAATTGATAACGGAGGTGAAATGGGGTATCCATGCCAATCCACAGTCGGTTTCTGATTTAAACAAATTCAGGATGCGGGGTATACTGCGATAAGACACCACAGCCTGTATGACCAGTAAAATACAGAGGGCTCGTACTTCCCGCGCCTCGCTTATATTAACAACTTGAGTGGATGGGGCAGCTAACTGTTTTTTTAGCGTCCTCAATGGGTTGCTTTAATTCAGCGCAGGTTTCTTGAAGGGTGGCTATTTTTACACGATAGCGTTTTTCGGTTTTTCTGTGCTCCCGAATTGCCGTAGCCCTAGAAATAGCTTTACTTCTCCAGTCATCGCGGCTTTGGATTATTTTTGACATTTGGGGCATGGTTTTGTGGAACGAATCAGCTGAGGGTTGTTTTAAGGCTTTCTTGTAACATGTACTCTGGAATGTTTCCAGTTTGTTTTGTAAATTTATAGCAATCCATAAACCGGAATCATAAATCTACCAATAATCGATCAATTTCGACAGCCTAGCGCCTGGCCTGTTTGTCATGTGTGTACCGCAGAGCGGACGGGTTAGGTTAACAGTATGCTGGGCTTTTACAATTCAAAACATGAGCTTGCCATTTGTGGTGTGGTTGCCTGTGTACTGCCATCTCAGCAATGTGGGTAAATAGATTTACGTAATTTTTGAAACTTGTCGGCAAAAGAAGGTTGTAAAATGACTACAACTAGTGGTAATGGCGCAAAAGATAAATCGACTGCAACGGAGGCAAAAATCGTGCTCTCATACGAAATGGAAGCAACTGTTATGCCGCTATTAAAAAAGTTGAAAGAAGCCAATCCGCTTCAATTCCCCCATCTGATTAATGTTCTTGAAACTAATCTCCAGCATCTGGTAAAAAACTATAGCTGCGTCTCCAGTCTGGCCTCTGCCTACCAGTGCTTAACCCCGGTCGAAACATTGGTGGCGGCAATGGTCAGGCAAGGCCTGTCTACCCAGATTATTGCAAAAACCTTAAATATTGCATCAGGTACTGTCAGCATCCACCGCAAGCACATCCGCAAGAAATTAGACCTGGATCACAAGGCAATAAATCTGCACAGCTATTTGCTGTCGTTAACTGAATAAAATACAGCCAATCCGTATTTTTCTACCGGAATGGATATTTTATATATCCATTCCATACTGTAATAGTCAAGTAAATTTGAACACCTATTTGTGCATACTCAGGATTTTACAATTTAACTGCCACAAGATCGGCCATACAAATAATGCTTTCACGCTACCCTTGTCTCGCGCTTAGCAAGCATCACCCATTCGTGGTGCAGGTAATTGTATTGCCTGCCTGCCGTTTCGCTGTAATCAGTGACTTTCATGAATAACTCGTTTGCACGCGCCGTATCGCCATTGGTCTTCAGCAACAGCGCCAATCGACAGGTCGGTTCAGGGCTGGGATAGTATTTAATTAAAGCCTCATACTCATTGATAGCTGAAGCAATATTACCCACGTGCTCCTGGGCGCGGGCGTAGATAAGATGACCATCGGATGACTTAAAGTCGGGGTTCACGGCTTTTAACGCTTCCAAGGTAGTGATAACCTCCGCATAATGCGTTAAGCCAAAATCAGCGGTTGCCAATCCTAACATGAGCGCCGGATCAGTTTTATTAATGCCAACCAGACACTTTTCGTACTGCTGTTTCGCTTCTTGAAACTGCTCCCTCAGCAAATATTGTTCCGCCAATTTCATGCGATTACGCACCGTATCGGCAAGTTCTACACTGGCGATAGCGTCTTTTAAGTCTTTTTCTGGATAGGCCTGGTTTCTGATTCTGTTTTGCACTTGTTGGCCAGAACGATAACCCAGCCAGCCTGGCATTAATTCCACACCAATATAAGCAAGCCCGCCTAATATAGGCACAAAAGCAATAATAAGCACCCAGGCAGGTTTTCGATCTGTTTTGAGCGCATGGATGGCAAGAGCCATCTGGATAGCAACGGATATTATAATGAAAAGCATAGTCTTTTCCTGTGAGCTAACAATAAGAAATCTTGTATGACTAATTTACCGTAATCCCAACATAAAGCATTATTTTTTAGGCTATGGCATGGAAAAGAACGGGTGATCCCATCAAATTAACCTAATCCCAGCCTTATCAAGACTGATTAATTGTTGCTTGTACAACGCCCCAATCGCCTGTTTAAAGACTTTTTTACTCACCCCAAATACCGCATAAATCGCTTCTGGTGGGCTTTTATCACTTAACATCAACACACCGCCATTTTCTTTCAGCTGGTTTAAAATGTTATCTGTCAACGATAGCACTTTACCGTAACCTGGCTGCTGAAGAATAAGATCAATTTTATGGTCTTCCCGTATCTGTTTAATATAGCCATCAATCTTCTGGCCTTTTCTAAGCGGCTGAAACAGTTCATTGCCATACAACATGCCCCAATGCGTGTTATTGACAATCGCTTTAACACCCAGTTCGGTTTTATCAGTAATAAGCAGTGACACCTTTTGACCGACTGTAAAATCGAGTGATTCATCCGTGATAAAACGATCAATCTTCGTGGTGGCGGCAATACGGTTTTTGTCATCAAGAAACACTTTGACCAGATAAGACTTGCCGACTTCCAGCTCATGGTGTTGTTCACTAAAAGGAACCAGCAAATCTTTGGGTAAGCCCCAATCCAGAAAAACCCCCACATAATTAAGTGAAACCACTTTAAGCCAGGCAATATCATCTACCTGCGCCAACGGTATTTTGCTGGTGGCCGACAAATTACCTTCCGAATCCAAATAAACAAATACCGTCAACGCATTACCTATCTCGCAGTTTTCGGGCAATTTTTTGTCCACCAACCGCACTTCTCCAGATGCCCCACCGTCCAGGTAGACTCCCGTGTCTTGTTGTTTAACGATGTTCAGGGTATTAACTTTACCAATATTTATCATAGGAATACTCAAGGGGGTAATAATGAATCACACAGCGTCCAGTCGCTACATGAATATTTTTATAAGACCGCAAAAGCCCTGTCTACCGAATATCGATGTGCCGTTTGATTTTTCATCGAGTGCTGGGGTCGTTATCGCATTCCGAGCTAAGGCATCATTTTAGAGCAGCCAAGGCAGCTTCAGGTGCTTTATCAAGTATTTTTAATAACGTTTTTGCCGCGCCCGTTGGACGACGTTTACCTTGTTCCCAATTACGGATAGTATCGAGCGATACCTCGATTTGATGAGAAAACTCAGCCTGACTCAACCCAAGTCTTATCCGGACTCGCCGTGCAAATTTAGCTGCATCAAGCAAAGCAATAGTGTCGTCGATTTGTTGATGTCCGGCTATATCTTGTTCGGTAGTCGCGTCTAAACGCTCAATATCAACCCGACCTTTTGGTAGTGTTGCTGGGTTGTCTGGATCAATACTAAATTTGACTGTTTTCATAATGCTTTATTTCCCGTTGATTAGCCTTGCGTGCTGAGATAATCCGAATGGTAGAACCACGCAGTGTATAAGCGACAAAGAATACCCGATGCTCAATTAAACCAAAAAGTTGGTAACGTTCTTCGCCATAATCCCAACGACTATCTTTTTTAATAATGCGATTTGGATCAATAAACGCTTGGACAACATAGGTAAAATCAAAGCCTCGCTGTTCGAAACATGCTGCGCTTTTATTTTCATTCCATTCAAAATTCATCTAGGCAGTGTAGTTCATTGGGCTACTAATAACACCGTATTCTTAACCTTTCCATCTAGTCTAAGTGATCCTTATGCTAACCACTATCTGTTATTTCCTCCACGCTCACACTTAAAGGCTTGTACAAAACCGTTTCATCCGCCCCCGGCTTACCCACATTCTCACTGATATGCCGCCGCCACAACCTGCCTCCCGGCATGTCATGAAACAAACCCAACGTATGCCGCGTTACACTGTTTAACCGTACTTCGGTTTTCAGTTGCTGCTGAATATACGCCATTAACAGCTCCAAAATAGCTTCTCGCGTTAAAGGTTCGCGCTGCACACCATAAAACCGCCTGTCCACATCCGCCAATAGATAAGGATTATGATACGCTTCCCTGCCCACCATAACACCATCGACATGCTGCAATACCTCATCCGCCTGTTCCAGCGTGGTAATCCCGCCATTTAAAATAATTTCCAGATGCGGAAAATCAGTCTTTAATTGATAGACCAAATCGTAACGTAACGGCGGCACTTCCCGATTTTGCTTCGGCGACAAACCGCTTAACCAGGCTTTTCTGGCATGGACAATAAATGTCTCGCAACCTGCCTGTGCAATTTTAGCGACAAAACTGACCAGTTCTTGATACGAATCTTTATCATCAACACCAATCCTGGATTTAACGGTAATGGGAATAGTAACCTCATGTTTCATGGCCGCCACACATTCAGCAACCAGATCCGGCTCTGCCATTAAGCAAGCACCAAAACGGCCATTTTGCACGCGCTCACTGGGGCAGCCGACATTCAGATTCACTTCGTCATAACCGTAATCTTCGGCCATCTTTGCACATATCGCCAAATCTTGTGGATTGCTGCCACCCAATTGCAAAGCCAGCGGATTTTCCTCATGATTAAACTGCAAAAATCGATGTCTATCGCCATGAATTAACGCACCCGTAGTCACCATTTCTGTGTACAACAGTGCATGTTGCGAAATCAGCCGATGAAAATAACGGCAGTGCCGATCTGTCCAGTCCATCATCGGTGCAACACAGAAGGTTCTGTTTATGGGTGGGTTAATGGGCATTCTTTAAAAATTCCAAAAGCTTAGTATTTTAACACACCGGTATTTTCTGGTCGTTTGATGGTAATGAAAAACAGGGCAAACGCATTTGACTTTTTTAATTATCGAATAACCAATAAGTTATGTATATATGCTGCTTTTTGGGGTTCATTTCCCCTCTTGTAAGCAATTGATTCTAAATATTAAAAATTTATATGCGGTGACTCTGTAATGAAAAATAATCTTTAAGCCCATTGCCTAATTTTAACAAGGATAATAACCTTGTGCTAAACAACCGCTTGTTGTTAGGTTTATTTTTGGCATAGAATCGCCTTTTAATATATGAGTGAGATAAACCAATGGCTTATGCAGCAACTGTTGAACCGATGACAGCCGATGATTTCTTGAGCTGGGAAAGCAAGCAGCCCATCCGACACGAATTTATTGATGGCGAAATTTTTGCGATGGTTGGCGTAACTCGCCAACATGCAACGGTGGTGGGTAATCTATCGGTGGTACTTAAGCAGCATCTTAAAGGCACACCCTGCCGTGTTTATATGGCGGATATGAAAGTAAAGCTGCAAACGGCCAATGCTTTTTTTTATCCTGATGTATTTGTCACTTGTTCAGAAAAAGACCACCAGGCTGAGCTGTTTATGTCTGAACCCCGCTTGATTGTTGAGGTGCTATCGGAATCAACCGAAGCGTATGACCGGGGTGATAAGTTTGAGAAATACCGGCAATTTGCTTCGTTGCAGGAATACGTGCTGATTAACCCGATTAAACGCAAGGTGGATAGCTTCCGTTTGGATAACACCGGCCATTGGGTGTTGTATGAGTTTGATGGCGATGCGCCGATTGAGTTTGACAGCGTTGGGTTGATGTTGGATAGCGCAGTGCTTTATGAGGATGTTTAACAAGCGCGGTCGCCAGACTGCGGAAAATCCACCAGTACGACATCGCCAAAATCATAATGTATCTATAGATGGCATCCTGCTTATTAAATCAGTTTTTTAAATTGCTCACGATTCCAATCACAATCCCGAAGAATTTTAGCAAGTAGACCAGGGCCTATTGTTTCACCTGAATGAACTGGGACGACTGTTGAACGACCATCTGGATGCTGAAGAAAATGATGGCTACCTTTGATCCGAAGTAGTTCGAAACCGGCCTTTTTCAAAATCAACAATAACGCCTTGCCGGTTAGTGCAGGAATATCTGTCATGCAGCTACTGAAATTCGTTGAATGCCAATAAATGTCAGTGGCTCTGGTGTCTCGCCTTGAACTTCAAGACAAAGCTCAATGGCTTCTCTAATACGCTCCATCAGCTCATCAAGCGATTTTGCCTGGGTGTGGCAACCTGGTAATGCGGGAACCGAGGCTATAAAATAACCTGCGGAATCTTTTTCTACAATCACATCAAAATCGTGGTTCATTGTTGTTGCCTCACTGTAATAACACGGTTAATAGTTTACACCCAGAAACAAAACTCAGTACAAAACCTCTCCAGTACGCGGTAAAGCTGGCTTATTCATCCATGAAGGATGTTAATTTGCTTTCCACCCACGCTAAATTTTTTTTAAATTCTACATAGGTTGGAAAATCCTTAACCAATTGCACCAGTAAGGTTTGCGATTGTTGATAATACTGTATAGCTTGGTCAATATTTTCAAGTCCTTCATATCCATATCCCAAATATTGATATGACAAAGCCAAGCCGTTTTTAAAGCTGACATTGTTGGGGTAGCTTTCATGGAGTTGTTTTTCTAATGCGTTAGAGTCTTGGAAGAATTGCAAGACCTGATCAAAATTGCCTAAGGCCGCGTGGGTTGAGCCGAGTTTTCCATACGAAATCGCCAAGTTATTTTTAAACTCCACATTCGTGGGGTAGCTCTCATAGAGTTGTTTTTCTAATGCGTTATAGTCTTGGTAGAACTGTAAGGCTTGGTCTAGCTGCGCTAAGGCCGCGTAGATGTTACCAAGATTTTGGTACGAAATCGCCAAGCCGTCTTTAAAGCTGACATTGTTGGGGTAGCTGTCATAGAGTTCATTCTCTAAAGCGTTACAGTCTTGGTAGAACTGCAAGGCCTGATTGAGATTGCCTAAGGCGGCGTGTGTTTCTCCGAGTCTTTGAATACGAGATGGCCAAGCCATTTTTAAAGTGGATATTGGTCGGATCGGAAGTAAAGAGTTCCTTTTGTAATTTATGGTATGTTTGGAATAACGTTAACGCCTTATCTAAATCGCCTAGCTGGGTATATATGTCACCCATTTTGAACCAGATTTGGCTTTTTTCATCATCATTAACTATTTTTCCCCACGTCTGCAACGTATCTATTGCCGCTTGATAGTCGCCTAAATCATTTTGAAGGTCGGCTATTTGAGGATAAAGTGTCTGTCTGAAAGCCGTTTCATTTTTAGGAGTGGCGGCTAATAATTCTAGCAAACGGTTTAATTCCGCTTGTTTATCTGTGCCACCCAATGAAGATATGGGGCGTTCTAGCGAACGATTGGTTATTTCGGTTTGTTGATTTTGCCAGTCTGGCTGATCGTTTGCCAGTGGCATTTCTAAATCCAGTAATAAAGACCGGAAAGACCACAAATCCGGCATTTTTTCCATTATTTTTTTGGCATACAGGCTGTCTGCTGAAAAACCTATAAAGACAATCAGCGCAATGGGGTATTTGGCTAGTTTGTCACGGCGCAGGTTTAAACCAGCGGTAATGTGCCGACGACGTTCATTGTTTTGCGCCGTTTCTGGGGTTTCTTGCCCCAAACTATTTTTGTCTTCTTTCAACAGATCATCAAAGTTTTCTATGAAAAAAAAACCGCTGCCCAAATCATAGTAAGCTTGGGTGAGCTGATGATAGTCAACCGTTTTGGCATTGAATGTATTAACTGGGCGGTCTGGAAAGCGTTGTTGCAAATCCTTCTGTAACTGCTGAACCAACGAATAATGATTATACCGGACAATAATAAAGCGAAAGGCTTCGTTACGTAACAGCTTAAACAGCGGTTGGGTTTCTTCCTGGTAATTATCCGACATACTGCTTGTACAACGGCGATTCTTCGACCACGGGATTTACGCGCTTGTAACTACCATCGTTGTATTCCAGAATAATCAATTTTTCCAATAAATCCTGCCAGCCATCATCAAACGGAATTGCCTTATTGAGTTGATTGGCTTCTTTCAAGGTTTTCAATTTTTCCAAATCATCCGCAGAAACATATTGTGAAGTTTCTGCGGCCAATTTTTTTATGCCTTTGTTAAGATCGTCCAGGGTTATTTTATTGACATCTTCATCGGCGTACATATTGGCGTATTCCAAGACGCGTAACAGCTCCCGTGGAGAACCGCCGCCATAAAGTATGGCTTCTCTGACGGTATCGTGGCTGTCAAAAAGGCTGCGATCTATCCTTTTGTAAACAAACTCTTCAAATCGCAAAATGGCACTTTCAACGAGAGTACCGGCCTTTTCCTTGATTTTTACAAACGGAAAAGAAACTACCTTGCTAAAAGCGCTTAAACGTTGCGCTTGTGGCATCAGTTCAATCGGTAAGGTAAATATGGTATTGACCTTGATTTGCCTGATCCGATTGGTTTCTTCAAAGATGATTTTTTTACGGATATCCAATGTTGCGGTTTTTTCCAGGCCATCAACAATAAACAACAGCTCCTGACCCAGATGCTTTTTTCTTAGTAAGATATTGATGTGTTCAATAAATTCGTTGAACTTTTTGCCAAAATCAGTGAAATTGTTTCTGAATGCTGTCCTGATTTTATCCGCGTTTTCTTTGCTGCCTGTTAGATTGGCTTTTAATTTTGCGGCAATTTTTAAAAAACTCAACAAGCTCGGTGTTTCAGAACCAATCTCAACTTCAAAACCGCCTTCTTGCTTTATGACTTTGTTGACTTCCTTAACCCGTTCGCCAAACCAGTTCTGTAACGAGGTAAGAATTCCTTGGTCTGGATTCAAATTAATTTTTTCCAGTTCTTCAAAAAGGCGTTCTAATTGAAAAATCAGGATATCCATGTACTCCATGTCGTTTAAATCCAGACCTTCGTCAAGATTACAAGTGACACAGAAGAAACAATCCCTATGGTGCAATTTTTGAGCAATCTTGGACAATTCTGATGTTTTGCCAGAGCCACGCATTCCAGCAAGAAAGAGGATAACCTTATTTTCGCGGTTAACTTCCGTGTTAAAGACAAAAGTTTTCGGGTTGACATTCAGCGTCTTGTAGATCATCCGATCTTCAAAATCGCCCCTAACATCAGAAAAATCTGTGTAAAACTCATGGCCAGGTGTGAGTGGCACATCGAACCTTACGGCATTGTCAACCTCGACCAAAGATGTCGCTTTTCTGTATGATCTCAAATTGCTGTTCATGTGTTGATTGTCTTTATGTTCATGTGCGGTAAATATGATTTCATTGTTTTCTTTCATTGCATTTTAGCGTGTAATTGGTGCGATTAGGTAAAACTAATATTTTTTCCGTTTGACAAAAAAGTCGTACACATTACTCTGTCCAATATTCTCCTTTGCTTATTTACAATTGTGATTTTTAACCATTTGGCACATTACGCTGTTACCAATACACCCATGAATCAACGATGTTTGACACAATACGGATAAAAGTTAAACTAACACTTCAAATTTAACTAATTGGTAACGAGTTAAACATGCAGACACTCAATTTACCCGCTGATCCCATACGTAACTTCAAAGGTTCACTAAAAACCCCAGTTTCTTTAGCTGATGAGCTGGTAAACGAACACCGACTGGAACTTCAACATGACTTGACTATTAGTTTGCCGCCGATTGATTGAAAACAGTATCGATAGCTAGGTATAGCCAAATCCCCCCCATTTCGATTTACAGTACCCCAAGCCCCGCTATATTGCCCGACTAAAGCTGATTGTTCCCCCAAATTTGGATACAATGAAAACACATCTATCCAAAACCTATAACTGAGTACCCCTGCATGAGTAAACAAACTGTATTAACCGGCATCACCACCACTGGCACACCGCATTTAGGCAACTACGTCGGTGCCATTCGCCCCGCCATAGCCGCCAGCAAAGATGCTAACTTTGCACCGTTTTATTTCCTGGCCGACTACCACGCCCTCATCAAATGCCATGAACCCGAAAAAGTGCGCCAGTCTAGCCTTGAAATTGCTGCTACTTGGCTGGCTTTAGGGTTAGATACCTCCAATGCCGTGTTTTACAGACAGTCTGATGTACCCGAAATCATGGAATTAACCTGGATGCTGACCTGCGTAACCGCAAAAGGATTAATGAACAGATCACACGCCTATAAAGCCTCGGTGGCCGATAACGAGCATAACGGCGAAAACGACCCCGACAAAGGCATCAACATGGGTTTGTTCAGTTACCCCATTTTAATGGCGGCAGATATACTGATGTTCAACGCCCATAAAGTGCCGGTCGGCAAAGACCAGATCCAGCATATTGAAATGGCCAGAGATATTGCCGGACGCTTTAACCATATTTATGGCGAACATTTTGTATTGCCAGAAGCAATAATTGATGCCAACACTGCAACTTTATTGGGTCTGGATGGTCGGAAGATGAGCAAAAGCTACAACAATACTATTCCGTTGTTTGAACCAGAAAAAAAGTTGAAGAAATTGATTAATAAAATCAAAACCAATTCGCAAGAACCTGGTGATCCCAAAGACCCGACAGACTGCACCCTGTTCAGTATTTATCAGGCGTTTGCCAATGCGGACGAAGTCGCTGCTGTAAGGCAACGCTATGCCGAAGGCATAGCCTGGGGCGAAATGAAACAACTGTTGTTTGACTACATAAATGCCCATGTTGCACCCGCAAGAGAGCGCTACGATGACTTGATGCAAAATCCTCAACACATTGAAGAACAATTACAAGAGGGAGCTCGTAAAGCACGCGCCATTAGTGCTCCCTTTATAAAAGAGCTGCGCGAGGCCGTTGGCATATCAAGGATTGCATTGTGAATAAAGTAGAAACATTTGGCGGGTGGCTGCAACAATCATTATTGTTTGTTAAACTTGCCCCCTGGCTCTGGGGGGGCTATACCGTGTTTGTTGGCGTGTTCCTAACAATCGGCAAAGTCTCTATGGCACTGGGCGTATTAGGTGCGGTGGCTTGTCTGTTTGTAGGTGTCGGTGTTAGCAAATACATAGACATGAGATACAGCGGACAAACCAACCAGCCGGTATCCTGGGCCATTAATAAAAGCTTGCCTTTAGCCTTGTTAGCAGGCGTTGGCATCATGTTATGCTGGTTTGCTTTTATGGTGTTCGCCAATTTATTGTCTGGTGAATACAGTAAAATACTCGACTTTTTCCTTCAGCTGGACTTTTCCGACATCCATCTAAAACGCAGATCAGTACGCGAAATCACTAGCTGGCTATACGATTATGCCACGGTTGCCCTGATGTTCACCTTGCTCATGCTGTGTACGCTGGGCAACTGGTTCAGCTATCCGTTAATGTTATTTCAGGATTACAGCTGGAGTCGCGCCAAAAGCCTCGGTAAAAGCACGCTCGCCACCCGTAAAAAGGCGCTGTATAACATGTTGGGCTTTATCTTTTTTGAAGCCTTGATGTGCGGCTCACTTACACCGTTATTAACACCGGTGTTGTATATGCTGACCTCCACCTTGATGTATGTTTCTTACAAAAACCTGTTCGAAATCAAAGCATAGCAGTGTAGTTTGGAAAAGTCTGCAATAAGGTGTTGGTATTTACGGTCGGAAGCTGAATAACCAGCTGAATTTGGCCAGCAAAGTCTTGTTTTAAAATAACCCCGTCGAGTTTTTTTAACAGAAACTCCAGGGGTTGTAACTGCTGGTAATCCAGTGTTAACTGAATGTTCTCCAATTCAATATAAGGCAGTATTTCCGCTGCTTCAATCACATCTCTGGCAGTATTGCCGTAAGCGCGTGTTAAGCCACCTGCCCCCAGTTTAACACCGCCAAAATATCGGATCACGACAACCACAAGGTTAATCAGGTTTTTGCCTTCGATATGCTGAAAAATGGGCTTGCCAGCAGTGCCGGTCGGCTCACCCGCATCATAAAAGCGATAGATCAAACCATTATCCGTTTTAAGCCGGTAAGCAAACGCAATATGGCTGGCATCCGCGTATTCAAGCGATAATTGCTTAACACCGACTTGTACATCCTGTAGACTCATGCACGGCATAGCCACACCAAAAAAGCGGGATTTTTTTAGTGTATTTTCAACGGTATGTTTGGTTTTTATATAATGTACGCTCATCTTCAAAAAAGTGGGACACCTGGGTTGTGGTTAGATAATTAAGTTATCATACAATGATGTAAATCAAACTTTTGCTTCAGTTCCAGTTAAGGTTGTTTATGCTATAGTTGACACGCAATGTTATGCAAATGATGTCGCTACCTCAGCTGTTTCACCTTCAGCTGATTATTAAAGCTAAACCACACCTAAACATTCATAAACTAAAAGGTTAAAAAAATGATAAAAAAAATCTTGCTTGTAGCTATGAGTAGTACATTTCTTTTAACGGCTTGTGTCACAAACCCTAATACCGGACAATCCAGTATTGGTAATGCTGCCAAAGGCGGCGGCATAGGCGCTGTGCTGGGTGCGGCAACAGGTACGGCATTCGGGGGTAACGATCTTAAAAATGCCGGCTGGGGCGCTTTAGCCGGTGGCGCAGTAGGCGCGGCGGTAGGTGCTTATATGGATCACCAGGAAACAGAAATGCAACAATCCTTGCAAGGTACGGGTATTCAGGTAGAAAGAACCGCTGAAAACACCCTAAGCCTCAATATGCCCAGTAGCATTACTTTTGGCTTTGATTCATCAAATCTTACTTCGCAGGCAACCAGCGCTTTAGATTCTGTGTCTAACGTACTGAACAAATACCCGGATTCAACCATTACCGTCACGGGTCATACCGACGATAAGGGAGCAGATGCTTACAATCAAAGTTTATCTGAAAGACGCGCCTCCAGTGTTTCAGGCTATCTTTCCCAGCATGGCGTTAATCGTACGCGCTTGAGTCAGCAAGGCATGGGCGAAAGAGCCCCCAAATCCCCTAACACTAGCGAAGAAAACCGGGCACAAAACCGTCGTGTTGAATTGGCCATTGTTGCCAATAACAATGCCGGCGCACAGCAAGGCGGTTCTCAGCAACAAAGCTATCCTCAACAACAAGGCTACCCACAGCAACAGGGCTATCCTCAACAACAGCAAGGTTACCCGCAACAACAGGGCTATCCTCAACAACAGCAAGGTTACCCGCAACAACAGGGTTATCCTCAACAGCAACAAGGGTATCCACAACAGGGCTACCCACAGTAAGGCGAGCCACTTTTACTGTAGCGCCTTATGGCGCTACAGTTATTAAACTGATCCAAACAGACGTATTTGGGTATTGAAGCAGTCGGTGTTTTTTGCAACGACCCAGCGAGTGCTGGATTGATAATGAAATACGGCAGCTACCGTTTTTAAATCATTTGCCCCAAAGCAAACGCACCTAAATAGGTTGCGACAAAATAGAACAAGGCCAAGGCAATGCTGGCTGAGGTATTGATAATAACAGTCCGCTTAAAAATGTACGCCACTACCGCAAAATACCATAACACCAGCAGCCCTAATAAATAATAGCTTAAAGGCGATTCACTCACCGTCAGCCAGACCATCACCGGAACAATCGCCACTGAAATGACGTTGGCACAAAATAAAATCGCTGTCGTTATTTGAATGTAAAGGTAAAGCGTTTTATTTAAAAACAACACCAAGAGCACAAACATCAGGGTTAAAACCGTTTTTATACCGACTTCGAAAAACGCCTCAATCGGGTCATCCGTCATATTGGCTTGCATCAGGTATTCAATAACAAAAGAAAACAGCAAATTTTGTCTAAAAAATGCCATTGACCTGGGTAAGTCAAGTGGATTGTTTTGTAACCAGCAAAGAGGCAAATACTGTTTTAAGACATCCATAACTCGGTTAGCTCGGTTATACGGAATTTATAATTATTAGAATCTTATCCAATAGCCTTGTAAAGTCCATTTAGGATTGCACCTGATCCCGATAGGCACTAAAGCTGTCATTTAAGGATTGCACCAAGGCTTTGGTTTTATCAGACATCTGTGCTAAACGGGTTCTCGTTTTTTTATTCCAGCCTACAGGCTCAGAAAGTGGCAGCATAATACGGGAAAACGTCAGATTTTTTTCAAAAAGACCAGATAAGCTTTCCATTAAACGTAATTCTTTTTGCCGCGCATTCAATTGCTCAATAGTAAATTTTGCATACAGCTTATTAAACATGAGGTGCAACGGTATCATAATTGCCACTAACACAGCGAGCATTATAGGACCGATGATGGGGTCTATCAAAAGATCCAAGACCCCAATTTGCACCTCTGCCAGCACCACCAAACTTGCAATGAAGCCTAGCACAATTAGGCTGGACATGTTTGATCTATCTTTCCAAATGGCAATACCCTGCTTAACTTCCGGTATAAGCACACTGTCAAGTTCGCGTATGTTTAACTCCAGCGCATGCAAAATACGATACGACCGGTTATGGTCAGCATTGGCCATACGCTGATCTATTTCGGCAAAATCCATTCTGTTAGTCGGACTGCTAAGGCTTTGTTGATTAGGTACCACAATAAACTGCCCTGTATCCAGACCAAACTCGGCGAGTTTTCTTTGCCAGGAGGCAATAAGGTCATCGTGTCGGGTAGGATAAAACGTCGGTGCCGGCCCATCTATCAGATACACAAATTTATTGAGATCTTGCTGACGGGTAATATGGGTTATTAATTCATCAATTAACGGTGTCGATGAATCAAAAATGTCGGTAAAGACAAACACCAGATCGGAGTTTTCAACCACATGCTGTGTTAGCAATGAAATGACCGGATTACTGACGGCGGCACTCATATTGGGTGCATCGATAAATAATCTGTTTTTCAATCGGTCGCTGTTAAGTGTGCGCAATTCCAGATACGCATTAATACGCTCACCCTCCCCCGCTTGCTGTTGTTCAATTTTATGGCTAATTTGATAAAATGGATAACGATGATCGACATCCAGTGCTGTACCCGGCAAAATGGTGGATGCTGACTGGAGGCCGTGCAATAAAGCGGTAAATTTATGATGGGAAGCCTGAATACCTGAAAACAACAGTTCTGAGCCAAAATAGCTGTTAATGAAGCGTGACTTCGCGGTAGAATTGCCGCCGATCAAACTAACGATAGGCCACCATGAGTTTTTTGTGGCGGTAGTTTCATCCATGTCGATAAGCCCTAAATCATATTCGACCTGATCCAACTCATGAAAAATTTTTGCCGCTTTTAACAAGATAGGATTGTCATTGGCAAAGTGTTTTTCGAGATTGAGCAAGTACTTGCTTACCGTCTTTTCAGTCATGATTGTGAATCCTTGTTCGTTAGATTTTTTATAGTTATAAACAAATAGGCTGAGGTTTTTACGCCCAAAATTAACCTGATAATACAAAAAACCCGAACAATGTTAAAGGTATTTTATTGCAGTAGAACAACAAGGGGTAAAGTACGCTTTTTTTCTAGCCTCATAAGCTCAATAGATCATACTTTAGGGTTATAAAATGCACCGCGTTCAAATGAAAAAAAAGGCTTGGATCAGCCAAAACAAGCCCACTCTAAAGCTTAAACGGTTCATCATTTCACTCGCCTGTATAGTCATAATGCCAGGCTGTTCATCATTATTTTTTGGGGGATACGGTGCAAACGGACTATCCCATGAAGAATTTGTCCGTTATGTGGAAGCCGTGTTTCGATTGCAAAACAGAATGACCAGCGAGATGATGCTATTGTCCGAAGACGAGAGCGCATACCCGGTGTTATTACAAGCAGAACAACAGATGCACAATATGTGCGCCTCTCTCAACGAATATGTTTCCCGTGATATCGATGGCTTATACAAGGGACTTTTATTGCGTAGGCGCGTTGAAGATTCGGCTATGGACTGTGATAAGGCTGCTCATGATCTTGGGGCGCTGTTGAAAAAGCCATGAAACCTGCTTTTGTTTTAGTCTAAAAATCTTTTAACGCCACCGTTTGCCAATGTTTATTCATTTTTGACCCTGCTCTGGAAAAATCAACGGGATAAGCTGATTAACGTTTTTACGATACACTTGAAAATCACTATCTAAAGTAAAAACAGAACTTTGTGGATAATTTTCTGCTAATCGAACCAAACAACCATCGGCTAATGACATCGGCACGTTGGCATATTTTTCTAACAACGCATGAAGCGGCTGTATTTCATTTTGCAAGCGAAAAGGCAAACTTACAACCCCAATTTTCAGCCACTTAAACAAGACACTCGCCCGTTGATAATCGCGTAATAAAAAACTGCTTTCAGAAATAACCGCCTCACAAGTCAATAAAGGCGGCTCAATATCGGCAAACTGCTGAACCGCCCAATCATGATAACGGTCATTTTTATTAAGAATTGCAACCAACACGCCTGTATCAACAATAACCTGCTTTTTCATTCCCCATAACCCTTTAAGTAAGCGGGATTCGTTGATAAATCGCTAGGCGCATTCTCAATGACACCAATATCCTCTTTAATCAGGTCTAAACACGATAACGCAAGTTTTCCAGCATGGTGGTTTATATCGTGCAAGCCTGGTTGATTAGGTCTTGTACGATTTTTAAGAAAATCAATAAAGTCGATAACTTCAACGGCTTTGTCCTCCGGTAAATCAAGGCTCTTTTGATAAATAGTTTCTGCTAAGTTCATGGTGTTATTCCTCGTTCTTGCTAATTTTCAAACTCTAAATTCTGCTTAATGCCTGCCATTAACGCTAAAATCCGTTGCTCTTTTTCAATCACACTGGCCACTAACTGCTCTGGCGGCAACTGTTCAAAATCCTGCGCTGTGCTGGGATTTTTCTGATCCAGATTATAAACCGTCCAGCCATATCACGGTAATATCCCTTATACAAGGGACTTTTATTGCGTAGGCGCGTTGAAGATTCGGCTATGGACTGTGATAAGGCTGCTCATGATCTTGGGGCGCTGTTGAAAAA
>NZ_FUKJ01000257.1 GCF_900163745.1 Crenothrix polyspora | reverse complement strand
CTTGCAAGGCGACACTTAAAGCATGGCGCATTTCCAAATCGAGATGGTTGGTCGGTTCATCCAGCAATAATAAATTGGGATTTTGATAGACCAGTAACGCCAATACCAAACGCGCTTTTTCGCCACCGGAAAACGGCTTAACAGGCTCCAGAACCTTATCGCCACGAAAATCAAAACCGCCTAAAAAGTTACGCAAGTCTTTCTCGGTCGCTTGTTTGTCCAGTTGTTGTACATGCCATAACGGGCTTTCGTCGGGCTGCAATTGTTCAAGCTGGTGCTGCGCGAAATAGCCAATTTTTAAGGCATCAGCGGCACGTTTTGTACCTGATAACGGCAACATATCCCCCGACAACACTTTGATCAAACTGGACTTGCCTGCGCCATTAGAACCTAAAAGGCCAATGCGATCCCCCGGAGAAATCGTTAATCCGGCGTGTTTGATAATGCAGGTCTGCCCGTAGCCAATATCGGCTTTTTCCAAGCTTAGCAGAGGATTGGGCATTTTTTCTGGCTTGGCAAAACTGAAGTCAAAGGGCGAATCCACATGCGCCATCGCAATCACCTCCATGCGTTCCAAGGCTTTAATACGGCTTTGTGCTTGTCTGGCTTTGGTGGCTTGCGCTTTAAATCGAGTAATAAAGCTTTGAATATGCGCCATTTCGCGCTGTTGTTTTTGGTAAGCAGACTGCTGTTGCGCGAGTTTTTCCGCACGCATTTTTTCAAAATCAGAATAGTTACCGGTATAGATCTCGGCTTTGTTTTGCTCAATATGAACAATATGATCGGTGATAGTATCAAGAAAATCCCGATCATGCGAAATGAGCAATAACGTGCCAGGGTATTTGCACAGCCAGTCTTGCAGCCAGATAACGGCATCCAGGTCCAAATGATTGGTAGGCTCGTCCAGTAACAGCACATCAGATCGGCACATTAAAGCTTGCGCCAGATTTAAACGCATACGCCAGCCACCAGAAAACGAATTTACCGGTCGCTGTTCTTGCTCGGTGCTAAAACCTAAGCCGTTAAGAAGCCGCGAAGCTCTGGCAGCAGCGGTGTAGCCGTCTATAGTATCCAGTAAGGCATGGTATTCGGCGATTTTTAAACCGTCACCAGCTTGCTCAGCAGCACTGAGTTGCTGTTGTAACCGTCTTAATTCCTGATCGCCATCGGTGACGTAATCAATGGCGGTTTGCTCAGTAGCCGGAGTTTCTTGGGCAACGTGGGCAATTTCAAGACTCGGCGGCATCGTAAAATCGCCTTCATCGGGGTGTAATTCATTTTTAACCAGGGCAAACAGGCTAGACTTACCCGCGCCATTCGCCCCGGTAAACCCCACTTTTTGACCTTTGTGGATAGTGAAAGAGGCGTTGGCAAACAGTACGCGCACGCCTCTACGTAAGGCAATATTTTTAAAATTCAGCATGAAGAGTTCAGGTTAAAACGTTTAAACGATCGCAAAAAGGTAATTATCCCATTTAATTTAACCTTTACCGCTTTTTAAGGCAAATTGCCATAAAAGACGCAACCCGCTTTTACTGTAATATCAAAAGCGAACACCGTGTAATTGTACTGTGTGCCTTATAATAGGCAGCTTTATAAACCTTCATCAGCTTTCTGGTTTAATTTTCTGAGAACTATCACTATGGACAGCATTCACCTACTTTTAAGCTTGCTTAAAGACCCGCTCAGCACGCTGCAAGATTTGTTAGCACAATACAATACCTTCACCTACATCATTTTAGGTATGATCATTTTTGTTGAAACAGGGCTCATTGTTATGCCCCTGCTCCCTGGTGACTCATTGCTTTTTGCGGCAGGTTTGTTGGCGGCCAGTACCGGACAGCTGGATATTCAATGGCTGATTCCGCTGTTAATTGGCGCTGCCTTGTTCGGTGATAACGTGAATTATTTTGTCGGCAAATATTTCAGTGGCGTTATCAAATCACGCGAGCAAATCCTGTTTTTTAAGCATGAATACATTACCCAAACGGAAGCCTTTTACGAAAAACACGGCGGCAAATCGGTGATTATGGCGCGTTTTGTACCGATTGTACGCACGATTGCACCGTTTGTGGCGGGTGCTGGCAGCATGAAATACTCAAAATATATTGTATTTTGCATTATCGGTGCGGTTTTATGGGTGACGAGCTTGACCTTGGCGGGTTACTTTTTGGGTTCTAACGAGTGGGTAAAACACAATTTTGAAAAAGTGGTACTGAGCATTGTTTTTATTTCTGTTATGCCTATTGTCTGGCATTCTGTGAAGGCCAGGTTTTTCAATAATCCGCTACAGTAGGGAATTTTGCAAGCAGAGAAAGTCGCCTGAGGCTATTAACTTAAGGTTATCGGTGGGGTGATTGTAAAGATAAATCCAGGCGGGGATAATGTCGTTGTTTAGCAGCTGAACGTATCGAATATCACGTAAATATTCGGTTGGTTTTGAAAAATTGGGGCTACATTCTTCATACACATCAAGGCTTGAAAGCACCCGATGCGGATCGTGAAGACGATAGACTTCACCAACAACAAGATGACTCGGATTGTTTGATGCCACTACGCCTGGATAGTTATCTATGTTGTAGAGCAAGCCCTGATAAGTGCCGTAGTCGATGAAATCAGTGTAGCGTTCTAATAATTCACAAAGTCCGTCATTAACATCTCGTCGTAAGGAACCGTAGACAAAGAGGGCTTGGTATCGGATTTTGGGATTACTTGCTTTAGAGGGTGATACGTTTTTCGAAGCCATTGCTGCTTTTGTTGTTCGTATATTATTTGAATAGTGATTTTTTTATTTTACACTACTTTAATAAAATTTTACATTTTTTGATAGCACATATCGGTAATAGCATGATTCGTCAACTGCACATAAACAATTATAAATCCCTGCACAATCTGACTTTAGAGGTTGGGCGCTTTAATGTGATTATTGGTGAAAATGGTTGTGGCAAAAGTAATTTTCTGGAGGCGATTACTTTAGTTGCTGCGGCAGCGGCTAATAAGCTGGATAACGAGTTCTTAACTTCAAGAGGAATTAGAGTTACTAAACCGCAACTAATGCGATCTGCTTTCAGTGATGATAATTTACATGAGCCAATTAAAATTGTCGTGGGTTATGAAAATTTAAATCCAAAGGAAAACTATACACTAAATCACAAAAATGAAGCTTATACAAAATGGTCAAGATCGGAAAAGGAAAAACAAAAAAAAGAAATATATTTGCTTCATAAGTTATCTGACCCAAAGATCGATGAAACTCAAGAAAAAAGCTTAATTTCTTTTGCAAAGGCATATTTTGAAGGTGATAAAGTTGAGGCCAAAAAGCATATTACTCATTATAAAGATATTGCAATAAACGAAAATAAGCTAGAAAACTTCATTATCTATTCCCCAGAAAACACCGCCCTTAGAAATTTCACCAAAGAAGGCCAAATTGAACCATTAGGTATTAATGGTGAAGGCTTATTGAAACTATTAAAAGTGATTCAAAATGAATCACCTGAACAACGACAAGAAATCCACAACTGTCTGCAACTCTTCGATTGGTATGATGGAATTGATATACCCAAAGAATTATCCGCTTCCGAAGATAAAGTCACCATCACCGACCGTTATTTGACCATAGCCTTCGACCAACGTAGCGCCAACGAGGGTTTTCTATTTGTATTGTTTTATATCGCCTTAATGGTGTCTGACTATACCCCGAAAATATTTGCCATAGATAATATTGATACCTCACTCAACCCCAAGCTGTGTACCAAACTTATTAAAGAATTAGTACGATTAGCTAAAAAGTACGATAAACAAGTATTTGTTACCACTCACAATCCCGCCATTTTAGATGGCATTGATTTGGGTGATGATGAGCAACGCTTGCTAGTGGCTTCTCGCAACAAACAAGGCCATACCCGTTTTAAACGCCTAGAATTAAAAGACAAGCCGCGCTCATCAAGCAATGAAGAACTGAGATTATCAGAGGCGTTTTTGAGAGGTTATTTAGGCGGCTTGCCGAAAGGGTTTTAATATTTATGCTGTTTGGCTTAGCGTGTGAAGGCGTTACCGATCAAATTACCCTTGAAAATATTCTGTGCGGCTATTTTGAAAACTCAGATTTGGACGAAGCCATAACAGAATTACAACCGCTATTTGATGAAACCGATCAAAAACAAGGCGAAGGCGGCTGGTCAATTCTGATGAAATATTTGGCTTCAGCACGGTTTCGAGATGATGTGTTAAACACCGAATTTATTATTCTACAAATTGATAGCGATATAGCCGATAAACTGGGCGTTAACAATAAAGACACCAATGGTAGAGACTTACCGCCGGAAACAATCGTAAGCCATATAAAAACCAAATTGATCGAAAGCATTAATAACGGTGCATCACAATTTTATGAAACACACGCGCCTAAAATTATTTTTGCGATTTGTGTACATTCATTGGAATGCTGGCTAGTTGCACATCATGCCAAACACTCAGCAATTCATGATTGCTTTGATGTCCTAAAAACGATTATCGATCAAAATGTTGTACGTGTCGCTAAAAAACATAAAAACTACAACAAACTGAGCGAACCTTTTTTAATCCGAAAAAATATTGATGCCTCGGCAGAAAAAGATGCCAGTTTTCACATTTTTATCCAATCGCTGGCAACAATTGAAGCTCAGGTTTTCAAATTAACCCAGGAGTAGACACACACATGAACAAACACCCAAAAAACTACTGGTTAATGAAATCCGAGCCGGATTCTTTCAGTATTAACGATTTGCGTAACAGACCTAACCAAACCGAACACTGGGACGGCGTGCGTAATTACCAAGCCCGGAATATGATGCGTGATGACATGAAGCTGGGCGACCTGGTGTTTTTTTACCATTCCAACTGCGAAGCGCCAGGCATAGTCGGTATTATGGAAATTGCTAAACAAGGCTACCCTGATTTTACGGCCTTTGATCCTGATGACCACCATTTTGATCCCAAAAGTGACCACGCCAATCCGCGCTGGATGATGGTGGATGTCAAATACGTCAGAACCCTGGTACGCACTATTACACTGAGAGAATTAAAGGATAAAACAGAACTTGCAGGCTTGGCTTTGGTAAGACGTGGTAACCGCTTGTCGATTATGCCGGTCAACCAACAGCAATGGGATTTTATTCTGGCATTGGAGTGAATCCAACAGGCTGGATTAACGATAAAGCCATTAACCCAGCCTGGATCAAATCTATTTTTTAATGTTTACTTTAGGTGCTTCCAACGCTACCGCTGGTTTATTAGCCCCATAAAGCGCATAAGCACCAAACAGCATCTGATGGGCACGCCCCAATTTTTCCTTGGTGAAATCGATAGCAAACTGCTCGGTCAGCGCCTTGCCATCCCAATTATAAGCTTTTAGGAACTGTTCGTTGTCAGTGCCTTTTTTATCCCAATTGGCCAGCAAGGATGAAGTGTAATACAAACGTTTGCCATCCCAACTGGACGATACCATATTGACCTGAGCGCCGATTTTTTGCTCAAATACCTGTGTGGGCTTAAACGGATCACTGATGTCAAAGGCACGGGTTTTGCCGTCCATAAAGGTATTGACCCACAGCAACTTGTCATCGCTTTGTATGGAGATATCTACCGGCAACGGTATTTGGCTGGGTACGCCGATATCCGCCACTTCCTTGGCTTGCCACAAGCCTTTTTTATCGGCATAAATCAGCCAGATTTTTGAGGTTAACGCCGTGCTGGTAAAACAGTAATTATGGTTGCTTTCCAGGGCACAACGGATTTCCAAAGGCGCACCTGGCACATCGAATACTTTTTTGGGCTGTTTGGTGTGCAGATTCCATTCAACCACCGTGTTACCAAAATGCTTCATGGCTTCTGGATCCTTGAGCATCTTACCAAAGTCCATCATGTAGTTAGACCAACCGGTAAACGATGAAGTCAGCATCAGGTTGCGTCTAGGCAGTGCGCGTACATCATAGCCATAGCCATCGGCGAATTTGCCGGTTTTGTCCGCACCCTGCAAATCACCATCAACCGGTGTCCAGTGCGTGGCAACATATTCGCCTGCATTGGTGTATTCGACCAGACCGGTACGGCCACCATGATCTTTGTTGTTGGAAAGGCCGGTCATCATCATGACCCCAGGCAACGCATAAATGCTGTGTGGCCCGACTACGCCGCCGCTTTTGGCAACAAAATCGGTAATGGTTTTCGTTAAAACCGGTTTGGCGGGATTGGTATGTACATCAAAAATAAATATTTTGCTGGTGTCGAGCCCGCTAGTCCATAAGTATTGGCGATCATCGGTAAAACCAGCGTGATGCGCCTCATTACGCCCACCGACGGAAACCGTACTGAGCACTTTGCCGTAAGTCTTGGATTTGGGATTGGCATCCACCGTAACCAGCTTGTCTTGCTCATCACCAATACCTTCTGCACCTAAAGTCCAGACATAAACAAAATCTTCCTGGCCAGTAATTTTAGGCATATAAGGCGATACGCAGGTTTCATCCGCTTGTACGGTGTTTATGCCAAGACCGCCTACAGTGAATACCGATGCGGCAATGATGCACGTCGATAGCAACCGATTTAATCTTTTGGGGGAGTTAATCATTAGTGTTTCCTCTCTGCTGTCACCGATGAGTGACGATGTTGAGTGCCTCTGTGCCACGAACACTCATTATTGTGTATGTATTCACTTCCCCCTTTGAAAAAGGGGGATTGAGGGGGGATTTATTTAAAAAATCTCCCTTTATGCCCTTTGGGTACTAACCCCTTTTTTTCAAAGAGGGGACTGAATGATTACATTATTGTTATGTTTTATCGTAACGACTTAGCTTTTCTCCCTTTAAAGACACTACCATTAAGTTAAGACAACAGCTCCCTCTCCCGCTTACCCAAAGGGCATAAAGGAGGGGGTTGGAGCCAGGAGAATAAGAACAGAGAAAAAAACCTTATTTTATCCCCTCATCCTAACCTTCTCCTTAAGGGAGAATGAACTGTCCACTCTTAACTTAACGGCAGTGAACCCAAACAGGAGAGCATATAATCCTAAGCTTCAGCTGTGGTCGGATCAATCATGCCTCTAATCTGTGAAACACGATTGGCCGGAAAGCCGCCTTGTTCTGCGTGTGCCCTGACCGTGGCTTCATCGGGTGCTATATACACACAGTAGACTTTATCATCCGTGACATAGCTTTCAAGCCATTGTATTTTTGGCCCCATATCGCTAAGAATACCGCATGATTTTTGTGAAATACCTTGCAAATCTGCTGCGGTTAACGCACCAGCACCGGGAATGTCACGTTCGATAATGTATTTAGGCATAGCTACTCTCCTGATTAACGTTAATGTTGAGATGTTTTGTTTAAAACGCAATGAGACATTACGCTTTAAAAAAATCATTCAATAAATCCTGGCAACACTGGCGCAGTGGCGCTGCTGATTTGTCGATTTTCATGCGTAGCAGCGCACCTTGCCACGTATTCAGCAATAGATCAGCCAGCTCGATAGCCGTTTTGTCGTCGCGCACCGAGCCTTCTTGTTGTGCTTTGGCAAGTCCTGTGGCCAGCAAATTTCGATAGCGGTTTAATGTGTCTTGCAAGGCTAATCGACACAGTTCATTACTGCTACCCAATTCGCCCATTAAATTACCCAGCAAGCAACCACTCTTAAAGTCGGTGTTTTCAAGCTCCAGAATAGATTCATTAAAATAACGCCGTAATGCCGTTAAGGCATCAGTATATGGATTTTGCAAGTGGCTATTTAATTGCTCGATAAAAGGCTCGATGTAATGCTGAATAACTTCAGCACCAAAATTTTCCTTACTACCAAAATAATTGTAGAAAGAACCCTTGGGAATCTGCACGGCATCCAAAATTTCTTTAAGCCCCGTGCCGTGGTAACCTTGCTGCATAAGCAACATGACACCTTGATTCAAAAGCTTTTCTTTGTTGATTTGTTTTTGCGTATGGGTAGTCATGGCTAATAATACGACCGGTTGTCTTATACTGTCAATCTGTTTTTAATAGCGCTGTAATAAGCACTTGCTAATATCAACACCATAGCCAAAAATCAAGCTGCCTTTTTATGGATTCTCCCGATTTCTGCGGCCT
>NZ_FUKJ01000200.1 GCF_900163745.1 Crenothrix polyspora | reverse complement strand
CACACGGCCAGTGTTACCTAATCAGCATGAGCGGGCAGGGCGCTGGTGGTGGGAAGAGGCGACTAAGAAGGAGTGTGGATTGCATGCGGGAAATTTACGGGAAACGAATTAAGTCGAAGACAAGAGATAATTTCTATGCCAGATACAATTCTGCGTTATAAATATGTTCCTGTCGATGGGTCCTTTGAAATGCCTTTTGACAAAAAGGGTTCACTATCCATTATTAAAGATGGAACGATGAAATTTACAAATCGAAAAGAATTTAACGACCCATTTGATGGTTGGCCAGAAATAGATGTAAAAGCAACACTCAAATGGGCAACTAAAAATCCACCATCAGATATGAAAAAACATATTGATAGTATTATTGAGAGGGAAAAAGGCAGGTTACCTCCAGCGCAAAGATTATTAGAACGGTCTAGATTTAGAAGAAAGAACGAAATAAATTTTGAAAATATTTTTTTTGAAGAATTTGATAAATATGGGATTTGTTCTTTGTCGAGAACTCCACTGAATTTATTGATGTGGGCGCATTATGCAAAAGATCATAAAGGGTTTGTTATAGAGTTTTCTATTCCCATTCTTAAATCATTTGAACAATTTTCTGATGATCAAGGAAATATTTTTACACAAAAACTCAAATCTTACGGGAGTTACACACTTTACCCTTTCCCAGTAAGTTACGAAAAAGAGAAGCCCGTAGTCACTGGTGACACTCAAGCATTTGACAAAAAATTTATTACTAAAGGAAAAGATTGGGAATATGAACAGGAAGAGCGCGTAATTGATTTTATACAAGGATGTGGTGTGCATCCTTATGATAGAAAACAAGTACTTAAATCTGTCATTGCAGGTGTGAGAATGCGTGACGAAGATTTTACTGTGCTAAAAAACACTGTTGATACTGTGAACAAAGAGCAAGGAATGAATGTAACCGTGCATAAAGCAGAGCCAGTCAAAGGGAAATTTGCGCTTACTGTACCAGATAGAGATGATTTGAATATTCACAACATGTAAGCCTGCATGGTGCAAAATGGAATACGGGACAGATGTAGTGCGGCCTTTCTCGCATTTCATGTGAATAATAGTATTAAGAGATTTAGGAACACTTTTATGAGACACATTGAATTACTCTCGCCAGCTGGCACCTTAAAAAATATGCGCTATGCGTTTGCGTTTGGTGCAGATGCGGTGTACGCAGGCCAACCACGCTATAGTTTACGGGTACGCAATAACGATTTCCAAGCCGCCAATCTTGCTAAAGGCATTGCCGAAGCCCATCAATTGGGCAAGAAGTTTTTTTTGGCGGCTAATGTCATCCCGCATAACGCCAAAGTTAAAACCTTTATGGCCGATATTGCGCCCATTATTGCCATGCAGCCGGATGCTTTGATTATGGCGGATCCAGGCTTGATTATGCTGGTGCGGGAAAAATGGCCACAGATGCCGGTACACTTGTCGGTACAAGCCAATACGGTGAATTATGCGACGGTTAAATTTTGGCAAAGCATGGGCTTAAGCCGCATTATTCTGTCGCGTGAATTATCGCTGACTGAAATTGCGGAAATTCGCCAACAATGCCCTGATATGGAATTGGAGGTATTTGTCCATGGCGCGTTGTGTATTGCCTATTCTGGACGGTGTTTGTTGTCGGGTTATTTTAATCACCGCGATCCCAATCAAGGCTCATGCACCAATTCCTGCCGTTGGAAATACGATACAGTTCCGGCACAAGAAAATGCCGAAGGCGATTGGCTACCGGCTGAAAACAGTTCGGTATTGTCGCTCAATGACATTAGCAATGCCAGTTGCGGCGGAGCGGAACGCCATCCGATGGCCGATAACATCTACTTTTTGGAAGAAGAAGGTCGCAAAGGTGAGCTATTGCCGGTGATGGAAGATGAAAATGGCACTTACATCATGAATTCCAAAGATTTGCGTGCCATTGAGCATGTCCAGCGTCTGGTGGAAATTGGCATTGATAGTCTGAAAATTGAAGGCCGCACCAAGTCGCATTATTACGTGGCAAGAACCGCACAAGCCTATCGTCAGGCGATTGATGATGCCCAGGCAGGCCGCGCTTTCCGGCCAGAATTGTTGGGTGTTTTAGAGAATTTGGCCAATCGGGGCTATACCGATGGTTTTTACCAGCGGCATCACACCCATGAGCATCAAAATTATCTCAGCGGTTATTCCAGAAGTTATCAGCAGCAGTTTTGTGGCGAAATTAAGCATTACGACCCCGCAACAGGCTTGGCCGATATTGAGGTTAAAAACAAGTTTTCGGTGGGTGATAAGCTGGAGCTGATTTTGCCAGAAGGTAATCAAGATATTGTGGTTGAACACATGTTGGGTAAATATGGACAGGTGGTACAAGAGGCTCCTGGCAGTGGCCATGAGGTTAAAATACAGCTGCCGCCTATAAAACACGGCAATGGTTTGTTGGCGCGTTATATCTAATTCTTGTCTAAATATTTGGCAATATGGTGTCATTTTGGCGCCTATGCTAGACTGCAACAATATTTATAGCAGAGGTTGACTATGGAAGCCCATACTACCAAACAAGATCGCATCGGTGCCCGTGTACCACATGACGTTTATGAAACGCTACGAAGAGCCGCCGAACTAAGTGGGGCGACAGTCAATCAATTTTTGGTGCAGTCGGCGCTTAAAGAAGCCCAGGCGGTTATTGAGCGTGAAGAAATTATCCGTTTGTCGGCACGGGATTGGACTTGGTTGCTCGACCAACTTGAAAATCCACCCTCCCCCAATGCTAAATTAAAAGCGGCTATGGAACGTTATCAACAGGCCAAGTGCGATGATGCGGATTCTTCCTTTAACTGGCCAGCATAATCGGCAAGATTTTAATTGTGGCCAGGTAGAGTTAAACATTTGGCTACGACAGGTAGCCAGACAACACCAGGATAAGGGTTTATCAAAAACCTTTGTTGCCCTACAAGACGAAAGCCTTGCCAGTATCTGTGGGTTTTATGCACTGTCGCTGGCAGAAATTGACCGTCGTTTTTTACCTGAAGCTTATCAAAAGAAGCTACCACAGCGTATACCTGGTGTGCGTTTAGGTCGTTTGGCTGTAGATTTGCGCTACCAAAAAAAAGGCTTGGGCGAATTGTTGTTAATGGACGCTATTGCACGAGCACGGCGTATCCATCAAGACGTTGGTGTTGTCGGCTTATTTGTTGATGCCATTGATGAAAACGCTTCAGGGTTTTATCGCCAATATGGTTTTTTGAAT
>NZ_FUKJ01000368.1 GCF_900163745.1 Crenothrix polyspora | reverse complement strand
GCTTGGAAAGCGTTACGTCAAATTATATGCAAATTTGGAATAAGGGGTGCGGAATGTCGGCTACAGATGCCGAGCGCCAACAATTATCTAAAATGGCACGTTGGCTGACGATGGACAGCGACAAGGCTTTAGCAGAAATACGCACATTTTTTGGTGCATCCAGGCCAATTTATTTGCTCGTCAATAATGATTTGCTCATGCGCCTTGGTGAAATGATTGATTATGGTGGCGCACCGCTGTCATTTAACTCAAAAGTTGTACCGGCGCATGATAACTTGCATGGCGACATTTCTCAGATCAAACAGTGGGCCTATGAAGAAGGCGACGGCAATTATCTGGTTCAAAAAGAAGGCCTTAATTACCATCTTTGGGGGACACCGAAACTGTCGGGAACAGAGAAAAACTCTCTGATCGTGCGATTACTGCCTTTTGTCGATTCCCTAAAAAAGCTACCCGATGGTGTGCAGTTGGTTTATCAAAGCAACTGGGGTGGGTATTTGTCGATATACAAAATTGACTTGAAATAACAAACTGACTTTATGGGGATCTTTAGCGAGTTGCGCCATTTATAATAGTGATTCGAAATTATATTGACAAGCATCAAAAATAAGTTTAAAAGTAGACTTAATAATTTCGTATCGAAATTATTTTAATGCTATTTAAATTTATTGGAGATGACATCATGAAATCAAAAGTGTTGGTTGCTTTAGTGGGCATGTTGATTGCCGTCGCTACAAACAGTTATGCCGAAGAAAGCGGCGTATCTTTTCCACAAGGCTACAGGAGTTGGCTACATGTTAAATCGATGGTGATACAGCCAGGCCATTCTTTGGAAAACCCGTTTCAAGGTATCCATCATGTCTACGCCAATGACAAGGCGGCTACTGGCTTAAAAACAGGGACTTATGCCGACGGCTCGGTGTTGGTGCTTGACCTTCTGAATTATGCGGAAAAAGACAAAACCATACAGGAAGGGGAACGCAAACTGGTCGGCGTAATGCATAAGGATTCGGCGAAATACTCAGCAACAGGTGGCTGGGGCTTCGAAGGCTTTGCTGGCAATAGCCAAACCGAACGCCTGGTAAAAGACGGTGGCAAATCCTGTTTTGGCTGCCATGCGCCAGAAAAAGGCAAAGATTACGTTTTTTCGGCGTTGCGTGATTGATCCTGCAATAGACAAATAACAATAAATATAAGGGGAAATAATGAATTTAATCCGGCTGGGTATAGTGTTTTTTCTGACTTGTTTTTGGGTGGCTAATAGCCATGCGGCAGGGTCGCCTGTCAATGAGGATTTTTCATTAGTCATAGAGTTGAGTGACAATATGATTGCAATGGCTAAAAACGGCAATAAAGAAGGTTTTCTTGAAGTGGCTGATGCCGCCTTAAAATTTTCGGAGGTACTACGAAGAGATAACTCCATGGCAATTGACCGGTTCAGACCAAAATTAAGAGCCGCTAAAAAAGCGGGTAGGTCAGGTGATTTTGATAAGGCTGTCGTATTTTTGGAGGAGGCCAAAGTATTAATGAAGCCCACGCCCGCAAAATGGGATGGAGGTTCTTAAATAGTTTACCCATAACACAGGCAAATTCGCAGTACGTCTGGGGGTAATTTTTGATAAGATTCGCCCTTACCTTGTTAGCTTAAGCACTATGGAAACAATAGACGTATTCGATTTGATTGAGCGCATGTCAGCTCTGATCCGTTCCGAGGAACGGAAAAAATGTGCGGCATTGGGGTTACAGGCCGTGCATTTGCAGGCATTAAACTATATCTTGCGTTGCAACCGGTACAGCGATACCCCGGCCGCACTCACCAATTACCTGGGTATGACGCGGGGTACGGTGTCACAAACCTTGTCGTTGCTGGAAAAAAAAGGCTACATAAAAAAAACAGCCGACACTCATGATCGGCGCATCGTCCACCTTGCGTTATTGCCGGAAGGCCAAACCATCTTAGAGAAGGCTAGGCCGGCAGAGTTGTTTATTAAAGCGGGAACCCTACTACAAAAAAAAGCTAATATTGGCGATTACGAAAACATCTTTGCCAATGCCCTGACCGCCTTGCAAAAAGCCAATCGGTCACAATCGTTTGGTCAGTGCAAAACCTGCCATTATTTTACGACAACGGACGATGGTTTTTTATGTGGTCTAACCAAGCAAGCACTTTCCCAAACGGATAGCGAAAAAATATGCCAAGAACACACTGTGGTGTTATCGCGCTATTGAACATCACCCAATTATCTTTAACTTTAGTTGACAAAAAATGGATAAGTCATCATGACGCAATCACATATATTTGACACTTACGCCAGAACAGCCCAAGGCAAAATTATGCACTTTGATGTCGTGCTGGATGAAAAAGATGCTTCCAAAGCCTTAAGTTGTGCTAAAGCATGGTTAGAAAGTATTGGTGTGCATGATGCTGTCGTGACACAAGAAAATTGCCTGTTTTGCCACAGCGCTGAAGCTCCGCCTGAATTAAGAAAGCAAATCTACAGCCAAGGCTATAGTATTTACAAGCTAGAGGGTTGCCCAAAATAACCGTTGTAAAAACTTACAGCCCACAAATAGCAACTTAACCTTTAAAAATAATGACGGTTATCATTAACCAAAAATCGCCTTTATTGGCGATTTCAGAATGGGTACAAGGCCAACCACCTAACTTAGGTCAGCTAATCGGTAAAGTAGTTCTGGTAGAAGTATTTCAGGTCAATTGCCCAGGCTGTTTTTTACACGCATTGCCGCAAGCAATTGCATTGCATCATCGTTATGCTAGACAAGGCCTGGTAGTGCTGGGTATAGCCACAGCCTTTGAGGATTTCGATAAAAATACCCTCGAAAACCTAGTGCGCTTGGTTCAACGTGGTGAAGTTATTGGCGAAACCCAAAAAGTGCTGGCGCAGCAAGACTTATTGAATGAAGAAGGCCGTTTGCCCTACCAAATTCCCTTCCCCGTGGCTATGGATCAGTTACATAAACGCCAAGATCCCGTGACCGATAACGAAATTACAGCCTTTATTCAACAACATTTCCCCCATCCTCAAAACCAATCGGCAGGTATGCAAACAACGTTATATCGACGAGTTGAAGATCATCTTAAAACTCTTGATTATCACGCAGAAACCTTTGAACGCTTTGCTTTAAAAGGTACGCCTTCACATTTATTGGTTGATAAACAAGGCATTCTGGTTGACACTATATTTGGCATTAATCCAGAATTAGAAACCATTATCCAGAAGTTACTTGATGCCCAATTTTAAGCTTAGAAAAACACCAGCAAAAACAAGATTATTCTCATCGTTGAAATAAATCTGCATCGACACCTAAACTTGTTCAAGTATGTCATAGCGTTCCTCAATGCTTTCGAGCCAATTTTTTTATCCGTAAGGCCTGATAAGCACGAATATCTGATGACAAAGGGTTATTACTTTGAATTCGAAGATGGGTGAGAGAAACCACAACAGCATTTTCTTCTTGGCCCGATATTGTTAGGGCGCAACAAATGCCGCCTTCATCACCCAAATACATCACATCTGTGATTTCAATCTCTGCGCTGGGCGATATGTTTACCGAACTGTTGATAAGCACATCCGTTGGTTTAGCAGGAATAGGCAAATGCGCTTTCATTTTCTCCATTAACGCAACCACTTGTTTAGGTCTATCAATCATAGTATTTTAAACAAATATTTTGTGGCGAACTTATACCTGGAATCATGAAATATACGCGACGGCCTACGTTTTTCAACAAAAGCACAGAAAATATTCTCACCACGCTTGTCTTCAACCCAGTAAACCCCGCTTAATATTCAACACTACGACACCGCATCAATCTGACTAACAATCTCACTGGAGGCCAGTTCCAAGCCATATTTGTAACATTCGCAGGCCTTGTCTTTTTCATTTCGGGCAAACAAAACATCACCCAATAACTGATAGGCTTGAACCGTTGGCTCAATGTTGATACTTTGTGATAAATAATCTTCGGCTTTTTGCTGTTCGTTGCATTTAAGACCTAACTTACCCAAAACATTCAATAAAATAGCATCCTTGGGATGCAGACCAAGCCACTTTTCAGCGACAGCAAATTGTTTAGCGACATCCTCAGATTGCACGCTGCCAAACAAGACCAGCAAGGTTTCATCCCAATTAACCGATAGCAGCTTAGTCAATTCTTCTTCAACTTTTGCGCCAGCGCCAGCATTAATCATAGCCGCAAAATAAATGGCAGAAAGCCCCTGCATTCGCTTAATGTAGCTTGGAATATCTGACCACAGCGTTTGAACTTCCTGAGCATCACCACGTTCTGCCGCCTGCTTCAACAAGTTACTGAACGCTTCCGCCTCCAGTAACTTAATCTCCGCTTCCATCATGACTTTATTCTTGTTTAAGGTCGGAATCAGCTTGCGAATACTTTCCCAGTCCCCCAGGCTTTGATAAGACTGATGCAATAACCTCAACACACTGGCATGGGTTGGGTCTATGGAGTGTAATTTAGTTAAGGTTTGCAAAGCTTGGTCAAATTGATTGCCCGACAAACTCAGCTCTGCTTGCGTCAGACCTACCGCTAAATCAGAGCCTGGTGCTTTGTCCGCCGCTTTTTTTAAATACTCATCGCGCTTTTCAAAGGCACCCCGTGATTGCGCCGCTCTTGCCGCCGTCAAATAATGCAACAAGGGCGCACCGCTATGCGAGGCATGTTTGATTAACACTTTTTCGGCTTTTTCAAAGTTGCCTTCGGCAGAATCAACCAAACCTGCGATTAGCGCTTCTTGAGAGCGATTAAACTTGATACGTTTGCCACGGCTTTTATAACGACTCGGAAGCTGAACCAACCAGCCCATGAACCTGAAAAAATTATAAAAAACATAAAAGCCAATAATCAAGCTGATGGCAAACACCACCAGCGATGTTTCCATCGACCAGCCCGCTATACCGATCAACACATAGCCTGGGGTTTCAAAACCGCCCAACCATTTGTTGAGCAAAAAAACCGCAACAATCGCCAATAACAACGGCCCTAGAAAATAAATTAGTCTTTTCATTATCATTCTCTAGTGTTTGCCAGGCAAATACTGCTTTATTTTTTCGAGCAATTTAGCTACCGGACTAGGATCAGCTTTCGGTGCTTCGTGCTCAATCTCACCATTACTCATAGCTTGCTGATTATCATCCGAAGGTGCAACATCCGCATGCTCAGGAATACTAGGCTCTATATGATCAACCACGGGGGCAGATGGCGACTGAGAAGGCTCGACAGCTATCGGCTGCGAAGACGGCATTGCTGTCATATCAGACTTTAGCGATTGGGCTGATTCAACCACAGTCGACTGAGTTGAATCTGGTGGTGTACTGGGCTTTGCAAGCTCTGCTTCAGAAGGCATTGCTTGTGTGCTACCCGTTACAGGAGCAACATGCACACTGTCCGCAGGTTTAGCGGTATCGGTAGAACTCACCGGCTCACCAGATTCCAGTGATTTATCGGTTTCTATGCGCAGCTTGGTAATATCTCTGAGCATTTTCAAAGACAGGCTAATATCAGGAAAATGACTGCGTAACTTAATCGCCTCAAAGCGATTTAACTCAGCAGTAAAGGCTTTGGAATCACTATTTTGAGCAAATTGTTGTTCTATCCACGTCTTGGCATCTGACAATCCCGTCATATAAAGCGCCTCATTTTGCTGCACCAGCGCCACCTTCACTACTTCAAGCTTAACTCTGAGCTGCTCTCGAATAAACTGCGCCTGTTCTGGGGTTAATATCTCCTTAACAGACTTATCGGTATGTTTTATGGTGACGATTTCACTGAGCTTGTTTTTGGCCGTATCAAACAAACCACCATCACCCTGTTCCGATCCATCCGGTTGACCATCGGTTTTTGCGGCGATGTCCGGCGTTTTTCCCGCATAAGGCAATAGCAATACCAAATTGTTAATGCGTGCTTCCAGTGCCTGTATTGCCGAATACGTCCCCACGACATCAACAGGGTGAATATTGGTCAGTGCTGCAATATCCTTAATAACCTGATCGCGGACTTTAAACGCAGCTGCATCGCCACTTTCGCGTAAACGTTGATCGGCAGCTTCCAGGGCTTGGCGCGTAGTATTGACATCACCGATTAAATACAGGCGTTCATTGGCAACACTTAACAAATATTCTGCATCTGCAATCAACCAATCGCCACGGGTTTTACCCAGTTGCCGTTGCAATCTTACAATGGCTTCGTTGAGTTCTTTACGTGTACTGTCGAGTTTGTCATCATGCGAATGTGAAAAATCGGCCATTGTTTTATTGAACTGCGTATCTTTATTGGCAATATCAGTTTGCAATGCCGCCAATTGCGACTGTATGGCACCGAGCTGAGTTTGATAACCGGTCAACTGCTTGGACATTTCGCTTTTAACTTCGCCGCTTAAGCCTTCCTGCTTGGCACGTAATTGGCTAAACAGAAAAAATCCTGCACTCGCCAGCCCAATAACAAGTAGCAAAACCGTAGCGCCAAACCAGAATCCGCCGCGCGGCCGGGGTGGGTGTTTATCTTCACCCACAGGTGATTCTTGTTGTTCTGTCAATTCTGCCACTCTATGCTCCTGTTACATAACGTTGCTACTGTCTCAAGAATTGCTGTATCCGAAGGATATTCCGTCACAGCGATTCGCTCAAATCCCAACTCTACAGCCACGCACCTTATTCTTTCGCTAACCACAACTAACGGTATTTTTAATAGTTGTTGCCGCGCCCCGATACCTACCATGACCAACAAATTCTGCAACACTTCAGCGCTGGTTGCAGTAACAACAGCCAATGTATTGGTTGCCAATAAAGCAAGCAGATGTGAGTTATCCATACGGGGAATTATCCTTTTATACACTTCTAAATAGTCAACTTCCGCGCCCCTACTACGCAAAGCCTCCGCTAACTCTTCACGCCCACCCATGCCTCGCACAATTAAAAAACACTGCCCATCAATGTGTTGCATTTGCGCCGTTGCCAACAACGCTTCACTGTTGTATGACGACTCTGGCATCACATCAACAGATAAACCCACGGCTTGTAAGGCTTGCGCTGTTGAGGAACCTATCGCTGCAATACGTTGCGTAGATAACTGGCGTATTTTGCCACCATTCGCCTTAACTGCAAAATTTACCGCATTCGCACTAATGAAAACAAGCCACTGGAATTTATCCAGATTTGCCAATTTTTGCTGGATACCCATGCTGTCTTCGTGTTCAACAATAGCCAATGCTGGAAAGCGAACTGCCTCGCCGCCATGCTCGGTAATTAACTGACTTAGCTTACCTGCCTGATGCTCAGGGCGCGTGACCAAAATACGCGCACCTTTTAAATTAGCCATTCGTAACTATTTTGAGAGATGACATAAAGTCCACGGACAGCACGGAAGACACAAAAAATTCTGATTCCGTGTTTTTTGTGTCGTCTAGAAACGCCTTCTTGGTTTCCGTAGACAACCTCCATACCAACATTCATTCAGTAGCGTCCTGATTATATAGATCGTGCAAGACTTTATCTGCGCCTTGCGCTAATAAATCTTCAGCAATTTCACGACCAATAACCTCGGCATTGTCATAATGTCCAGCCCGTTCCGCACGATACAGGACACTGCCATCGGGATTGCCTACCAAGCCACGCATAAATAATTCATCACCGTGCAATTGTGCGAACCCGGCGATCGGCACTTGGCAACCGCCGCTCAAACGGGCATTCATGGCACGTTCGGCACGCACGCACAAGCCGGTTTCCCGGTCATGTAGCTGTGCCAGCATAGCATTGATCTGGACATCATCAACGCGGCATTCAATACCGATCGCGCCCTGCCCTATCGCTGGCAAACTGACTGTAGG
>NZ_FUKJ01000015.1 GCF_900163745.1 Crenothrix polyspora | reverse complement strand
AGAGTTGTTATTTTAAATAAATCAATATAAAACAATATGTTATATGAATATTGATCGGAAGTGCTAAAATTGTAAGCCATTGATTTTAAATGAAAGTAAATTTAATTAATATATAAATTAAATATGGCGTAAAATAATCTTATTAAAATAAATACTACGCCGATAATATATAAAAATGAGTATAACTGATATTTCACCAAGATTTCATACCGAAAGACAATTAAGAGCAGTTATAGGATTAAGTCCTCAGCAATTTTTATTGATATTACCAATATTCGATAATTTTCTTTTTTTACAAAAAGAAGAAAATAAAAAAGATAAAATAAAACCGAACAATGGTCGTAAAGCCACATTAGAAACAACTACAGATAAATTAATTTTCTTTTTACATTATTTAAAATGCTATCCTACGTTTGATCAACTTGGATTTATGTTTAATATGAGCGGATCAAATTCATGTACATTATTATATAAATTGATTCCTATTTTTATTAAAACATTAGATCATTTTAATGTATTGCCAAAAACAGAATTTAAATCCCCAGAAGAGATGCGTGAAGCTTTTAAAGATATTGACACCTTGATAATAGATGCTACAGAACGTGCTATCCAACGCCCACAAGACCATGAAATACAAGAAGAACACTATAGTGGAAAAAAAAGAAACACACGAACAAGAATACAGTTATCGCCTCTTTAAGCTTTGTAATTTTATATGTAGGAATGACATTTCCAGGTAAAAATCACGATTACGGAATGTTTAAAAAAGAATTTAACCCTTCATTAAATTGGTTTTCTACTTTTAATATTCTTGTTGATCTTGGTTACATGGGGTTTGATAAAAACTATGAAGTAAAAAGTATTCTTATACCACATAAAAAACCGAATAAATCAAAAAAAAATCCTAATCCACAACTTACTCAGACACAGAAAAATGAAAATAGAGAAATGAGTGGGAAACGTATTATTGTAGAAAATGTTATAGGTGGTATGAAGCGCTTCAGATGTTTAGTTGAAAGATTTAGAAATCATATACCATGTGTAAAAGATATACTTATTTTATTAGCTGCTGGAATATGGAATTTTAATATAGCTAACCGCCATTGATTTAAAAAAACAACTCTA
>NZ_FUKJ01000375.1 GCF_900163745.1 Crenothrix polyspora | reverse complement strand
CCAACCGTTTTTCTTGCCGAAGTGACCGATGATCTGGAAGTGCAAAGAGATAGAGTGCATCGTTATCTGGATCAGGAAGGTTTCCGGGTCATACCGGCCGAAACTTCAAATTATTTTTCTTATCTGGGCGGTAACACTAATGTCAGAGAAACTATTGCCAATGATCTTAAAAATTGCAAACTCTTCGTTCAGCTTCTCAGTGGTTTGCGAGGAAAATGTCGCCCGGATCTGCCAAGTTTTCCGGCTCTGCAATATGACATAGCGCTCAGCACTGGTCTTCCTGTCCTGCAATGGCGCGATCCTGATTTAAAACTGGAGACGGTAGAACCTGGGCATCGCAGCTTACTAGCAGGAGATACGGTTTTACCTATTGGTTTTGAAGAGTTCAAACAGGAATTGGTGATCCGCCTGCGTGTCCCGGATAAAAAAATCAAGCCAGTAGTCAACCCGAACCTGGTCTATTTAAATGCCAGCAGCGAAGATTTATCGTTGGAGGAAAGTATCGGTACGCAGTTAAAAAAGCATGAGATATACCCCGTTTTTCCGTTACGATCCAACGATCCCAAACAGATACAAGAGGATCTGGAGTTATCGCTATCCGAATGCGATGGTGTCATCATCGTTTACGGCCCCACAACTCAGGCATGGGCGAGAGCGCAAATACTTAGAAGCCGTCGTATTATCGGGCAGCGCGAGCAGCCCTTGAAGGCCTTGGCTGTTTATGAGGGGCCGCCTGAAGATAAACAGCCGCTGGGCGTGGAGTTTCCAGGCATGTTGATATTGAACTGTCGTCAAGGCTTACATGACAATGGTCTCATAGCCTTTATTGCAGCCTTGCAGGCAGGTTAAGCCATGAGTAATTCACCTTATCCCGGTTTACGTCCTTTTCATCGTGACGAAGCGGACATATTCTTCGGTCGTGATGAACAAGTCGATCAACTGTTAATCAGGTTAGGCAAGTCGCATTTTTTAGGCGTAGTCGGGCCTTCCGGTTGTGGCAAATCATCGTTGGTACATACCGGCTTATTAAACGCGCTGGAAGCCGGTTTTCTTGCCGATGTGGGGTTGCATTGGCGTATCGCGACGATGCAGCCCGGTTCACACCCAATGCGGAATCTGGCCACAGCGCTGGTCGATCAGGTGGGCAAGAGCAATGACAGCACTCAGCCTAGCGAAGCAATGATTACCCAGTCC
>NZ_FUKJ01000334.1 GCF_900163745.1 Crenothrix polyspora | reverse complement strand
TGAAGAAAAAATGGCGGGTAACATGCGCGATAAAAACCTGGCTTTTCAGGCAGCTGAAGCGGCGCTGAAAGCTGGTGAAGATAAGGTCGGCGGGGGAGATAATGTCCCTTGCAATAAAACCGCAAAACTTGATATTGAAAACGGCAATTTTTGGTCGACTGTGCCTGGCGTAGATGTCTTTAATTCAAACAATCAGTTGGATAATGACCGAGTAGTTATTCAGCCAAAGTATATTATCGAGTGCTTGTCTAAAGACCTCTACCGAATCACCGCTTACGCACAAGGGGCAACAGCTGATGCAGTGGTGATATTGCAGTCGGTATACAACCTGGGTTCGAAGGATACTAATTAAGTGCCACATCTCTTCAAAGCGTTATTTTCATCACGATATAGCTACCCTGGTAGCGAGTATTTTTAGCATGAATAGACCAATAACATTAAGTTTTCCAGAATTTAAAAGACTACTAACCATCGTGTTATTCAATTTTTTGATAGCACCGAACGGTTTAGCGGCACTGAATATTGCCCAAACACCATTATTTTTAGTGCCGTCCGCATTACCTATCGTCATGTTAAACATGCCCAAAGATCATCATCTGTATTTTAAGGCCTTTGATGATTATTCCGATCTTGATGGCGATGGCAGTCCCGAAACCACCTATAAACACAGCTTTGATTATTACGGTTATTTCGACAGTTATAAATGTTATGACTATGTTAATGACCGCTTTGAACCCACCACAATCAGCATCAATAAATACTGCTCCGGACAATGGAGCGGCAATTTTCTTAATTGGGCCAGTATGACCCGCATCGATAGCATCCGTAAAATGCTGTATGGTGGGCTTCGATCAAGCGATAGCACGGGTGAAACGGAGCTGGAGCGCAGTTATTTACCCAACGATGCCCACAGTTTTGCAAAATTTTATCAAGGAAGCGATCTAGCAGAACTTACCCCCTTTACCGAATCTGGGGGCATTACACTCTGCAACACCACGTTTTCTAATGGCATATTTTCTCAGGATGTTACCGACCCGCCGTTAATGCGAGTTGCTAAAGGTAATTATTCATTATGGTCGGCCAATGAACGCTGGCAGTGCCTTTGGGAGGAAGAAGCTAAAAAAATGGGCTTTAATTCGATCAGTAACGGTAATATCCCTGAAGCATCGGGTATTAACGCGGCTATCGGTAATCCCGTTAAGGCAACTGATGGCCTGGGAGAGCAAGATTACATTGTGCGTGTTAATGTGTGTGTTAACGACTTAAAAGGCACTGAAAACTGCAAAAGCTATAAGAATGCTACAACAGGCGATAGCACTTTAAAACCCGTCGGCTTACTGCAAACCTATGGTGATGATGGCACCATGAACTTTGGGCTGATGACCGGCTCTTACGGGAAAAATAAATCCGGTGGCGTACTGCGTAAAAATGCCAGCCGTCTAACAGACGAAATCAATGTCGACAGCGATGGTACTTTTAAATCAGTGCCCACTGATGGCGGCATTATCAATACCCTCAATAAATTGCGTATTTATGGTTATCGTCATACGGGTGGCACACCGGATACTAACGGTACGTATAAAGGGAATCAACTGGGTAGTGATAATTGCGACTGGGGTTTAAATACCTTTAATAATGGCCAATGCAGTAACTGGGGTAATCCCCAATCAGAAATTTTCCTGGAGTCATTACGGTATTTGGCAGGTAACAGCGCAACATCCGCTTTTGTGCCAAGTCCTGATGACGCAAGCCGCATCGAAGGCTTAACACAAGCCACGGTTACCGATCCGATAACGAGCGACGATTATTGTGCCTCGCTTAATGTTGTCCAGTTTAATGCAGCAACCAGCTCTTATGATGCAGATGAATTATCGGGCGTTACTGATATTGATGCCAGCGATGTCAACACGCTAACTGACACTGTCGGTGATGGTGTCGGCATTACCGGAAAACAGTATTTTGTTGGCGAAAACGGTACGGATAACAATCAATTATGTACTGCGAAAACCGTAACGGCTTTGAGTAAGGTTCGCGGCGTGTGTCCTGAAGAACCACGTCTTTCTGGCTCATACCATATCAGTGGCCTGGCACATCACGCCCATATCACCGATATTCGCGGTGATCGTACTGATAAGCAACGGGTTACTACCTATGGTCTGGCGTTATCGCAAAACAAACCCAAGGTTGTTATTAATGTCCCTGACAGCACCAAAAAAATAACCCTGTTTCCGTCTTGCCGAAATAACCACATTAATGGCAACTGCGCTATTGTTGATTTTAAAATCGTTGACCCTGACCCTAATGAAGTTATTCCCATTGGCCATAAAAAAGGAAAGCTGTATGTCAACTGGGAAGACAGTGAGCAAGGTGGCGATTTTGACCAGGATATGTGGGGGATTATCAGTTATGACGTTAGCGCGGATAAAATCGCCATAACGACGAATGTGATTGCTAAATCCACAAACGACAAGATGGGATTTGGCTATATTATCAGCGGCACCAGTAATGACGGCTTCCATGCCCATTCAGGGATCAATGGCTTTAATTACACCGATCCCTCTGGACTGCCAAACAGTAATTGTGTCGATTGTGATGTGGGAGGTAACGCACTCCCTGTTACTTACAACATAGGCATTTCTAACGCCGAAAACCTGCAAGAGCCCTTATATTATGCCGCTCAATGGGGTGGGTTTGTTGATGGCAATGATGACAACACGCCGGATCAGCACACCGAATGGGACAGCGTTAACAATGTTACTGGCTTGCCACCCGCTGATGGTGTTCCTGATCAATATTTCTTTTCAATCAATCCAAAACAGGCTGAAATCTCATTAGGCAAAGTGTTGGCTGAAGTTACCAAAACTGTAGGTTCATCGGCTTCTGTCACCAGTAATTCAACCACCGTAAATACCAATACCCTGATTTTTAAAGCCAAATTTGACAGCAAAAACTGGACGGGGCAATTGCTAGCATACGGAGTGAATGCAAATGGCGATATTAATGCAATAGAGCAATGGAATGCCGGTGAAATCGTCACCCAGCAGGGTTATAGCGGGCGTTCCATCTTTAGCTATAACCCAATGTTGGCACCGAATAAAGGTATTGATTTTTTATATGCTAACTTAAACCCAACCCAGCAAGCATTACTGACAGAGCCGCAGGTCAACTATATCAGAGGCGACCAAAGCAACGAAACGCCCAATGGTTTGTTTAGAGCCAGAACCGACACGCCTACGACAACCCAGACCGGAACAACGGTGGTCAAAAATCGCTTATTGGGTGATATTGTTAATTCATCACCGTTGTATATTGGCGCAAGCCATCAGAATTACGAACGCTTGCCAGATGCTGAAGGCTCCGATTACTTAAATTATATCGGCAGTTCTGCAATGCTAACCAGAACACCCATGTTGGCGGTGGGTGCCAACGATGGCATGTTGCATGTGTTTAATGCCAATAAAAATTCTGGATCGCCCAGTAATGGCGGTAAAGAGCTGTTTGCTTACGTGCCTAATACGGTCATGGGTAATCTTGCCGCACTGACATCGCCGACTTACACAGTATCTGGACATCATCAATATTTTGTTGATGGTTCGCCAACAGTGGGCGATGCTTATTTTAATGCCGATAGTGATACGGACAAAGAATGGCGCACTGTTTTAGTTGGCACACTGGGGGCAGGGGGCAAAGGCATTTTTGCCCTGGATGTCACCTTTCTGGATACCAATAACTACAATAATGCTGAAACCAGTTTTTCAGCCAACCGTATTCTGTGGGAAATTAATGATCAAAGTGCGCCTTCTGGCACCGATTTACTGGATGATTTGGGTAATAGTCCACGGCAATACGGATTCACCAATAACCTGGGTTATACCTTGGGGCAGGCCAGCGTGGTACGTATGGCCGACGGCCAATTTGCGGCAATCTTTGGTAATGGTTATAACAGCACGAGTGGTAGTGCCGTGTTATATATCGTTAATATTAAAACCGGCAGTCTAATTCGCTCCATCGGCACTGAAACCAGCGGTGATAACGGCCTGTCAACCCCACTGGCTGTAGATATTAACAACGATAGCATTGTCGATGCCATTTATGCCGGTGATCTACAGGGTAATCTGTGGAAATTTGATGTCAGCAGCAATAACCCGAATAACTGGGCGGTTGCCTACCCACAAAACAGCGTACCAACCGCTTTGTTTAGCGCCAAAATTGGCACAGAACCAGGGCAGCCAATCACCGTTAAACCTACTTTCGGTCTGCATCCCAATGGGGGGATTTTATTGTTTTTTGGTACTGGCAGCTATTTTCAAACGGGTGATAATGTCATCGGAACTACCCCACAAACCCAATCTTTTTATGGTATTTGGGATGAGTGCATTAACACTACCGGCGCCACAGCACATTGCACAGCCATTCTCCCCATCAGCGGCAGATCGGCTTTGGCGGCACAAACCATTGAAGATGAATTTGGTCAAGGTCAATTTACTGTTCGAAAAACCTCTGATAATCCAGTAACCTACCCAGAAAAAAAAGGTTGGTACATGGATTTAGCGCCACCACAGTCTAGCATTGCTGTTGGCGAACGTGTGATTGGTAGTGCCGTATTACGTAAGCGCCGAATCATATTTATAACCAACACACCCACCAACATCAGCTGTAAAACCGGAGGTTCTGCGTGGCTGATGGAGTTAAACCCATTAACGGGTGGGCGATTAGCGAAAACGCCGTTTGATATAACAGGTGATGGCTTAATTAATAGCGACGATCAGATTAACGATGCCGGTAAGTTTGTTGCAGCAACCGGCTTTCATATTGATATGGGCATGGTGAGTTCGTTAACGATACTGGGTAACCCTGACATTAGCAAACATATAGAATACAAATATGCAGGCGATATAAAAATTAACGAAAGTGTCCCGTCAACGGGTTATCGTCAATCTTGGGCACAATTACGATAAATTCCTGACGGTGTACGATGTAATCATTCAGTCCCTTCTTTGAAAATGACGGCTTAGGAGGATATTTTTGAAATAAATCCCCCTCGATCCCCCTTTTTCAAAAGGGGAAGTGAATACTTACGTGCCAAGTTGTCATATAATACCGGCGTTTATTTATACATTCCCATTAAGGAAGTTACTATGAAAAAGAACCTGTTATTTTTACCTGTTTTGATGTTCGCTTTTACCTCAGCTGCCAACGCTCACGGCCCTGTGCGTCAAAAAGCCGATGAAGAAATCACCATCAATGCGCCAGCCGCAAAAGTGTGGGGCATTATTAAAGACTACGGTGATATGTCCTGGCTTCCCGCTGTTAAAAACACTACCGTTGACAAAGGTAACGAAATAGGCTCAATTCGTGTACTGACCTTACAAGATGGCGGCACTATCACCGAAGAATTGAAAAAATACGATGCCGATAAAATGGCGTATGGCTATAAAATTACCGAGATGAGTACCGCAAAAACCATCACTCATGCCGGTAATGAAGAAAAAGTCCCTGTATTGCCGGTAGACAACTATACCGCCAACATTGGCGTAGAAGCCAAAGGCGATACTTCTGTCGTCACCTGGAAAGGCGCTTATTACCGCGCGTATACCAACAACAACCCACCGGCTGAAATGAATGAAGATGCGGCAAACAAAGCCGTTGCTGATGTTTTTAAAGCCGGCCTGGCCAATTTGAAAACCTTGGCAGAAAAATAAGGCGATTGCCGTGTTGCGACTAAAACGCATACCGGTGACGCTGGCGGTTGTTACTGTGCTAGGGTGTGGCGCGTCTGTGGCTGCACCTTTTGCGTACATCAGCAACCAACTGGATGACAGCGTTTCTATCATTGATGCGGAAAAACGTACAGTTATTGATACGGTTAAGCTGGCTGGAAAACCTGCGGGGATTGCTGTAGCACCGGCAGGTGACAAAGTGTATGTCAGCACACCGGAAGCGCATGGTTTTTCGGTTTTGGATACTAAAAGCCATAGCGTGCTGAATAAAGTCATCGTCAGCGAAGGCGCTCTGGGTATTGCCGTAGACCATGAAGGGCAGCGCATTTATGTCGCAGACTGGTATAACAATACCGTGTCGGTTGTCAGTGCCAAAACCTTGGAAGTAACCAAGGTGGTTACCGTCGGTGAATCACCGTCGGGTCTGATAGTTAGCCCTGACAATCGTTGGCTATATGTCGCTAATCGCGGTAGCGATTCGGTTTCCAAGGTGTCTACCGAAACCTTAACCGTTAAAAAAACTACGACGGTGGGTAAGCATCCGTTCGGCATCATTACCACACAAAGTGGTGATCGATTGTACACAGCCAATGTCGAAAGCGATGATGTCACCGTGCTGGACACCGCATCGATGCAGCCTATTGCCAGCATTAAAGTAGGCATTTTACCTTATGCGGTTACCCTGGCGCTCAATGACAGCCGTCTGTTGGTGACCAATCAGACCGATAACACTGTCTCGGTTATCGACACGGAAACCTTTAAGCAAATAGCTGTCATCGAAGTCGGCGAAAAACCGGAAGGCATCAGTACGCATCCTGATGATCGCCATGTCTATGTCGCTAACTGGTTTGACAGCACGGTTTCGGTGCTTGATGCAAAAACCTTAACAGTTGTCGATACTATCAAAGCCGGTGAAGGTACGCGTGCCTTTGGCCAATTTTTTAGCAAGTGATGATACACTTGTAAGCCGATAACTATTAATTTGTATGATTTAGAGGATTTATGGCTGAAACCGTGGATGAATTAACCGTAACATACCAGGATGACGGTATTGAAACGATCAAAGAATTGGATAAAAAAGTGCTTACCAAAGGCGCGTGGGCGACGGTGATGTTTCGGTATCAAGACTGGAATCGTGCTAAAGAAGAGTACGGCCCTGACAAATACACCATACGCCGTTATCAAAAACAAAACGGTGAGTATAAACAGAAATCAAAGTTTAATATTTCCAGTAAAGATCAAGCGAAAAACATTATCGCTGCGTTGACTGAGTGGGTTGACCTTGCAGATATAGAGAGTGTAGAAAAGGATTAATGTTGTATAAGCATTCACTTCCCCCTTTGAAAAAGGGGGATCGAGGGGGATTTTTCTAATAAATCTCCCTTTATACCCTTTGGGTGCTAACCCCTCTTTTTCAAAGAGGGGGACTGAACAAGTACAATGTTGTTATTGCCTTTGCGGCCATGATGTTATTTTTAATGTCAGCAAAAAACCAGAAAATAGACCCTGTCATAATATTGTCATATAAAGCCGATATGCTTGGCGTGTGTTTTTATGACGTGCCCCATCAATAGATTATTTTTGAGAGTCGAGAATGAAATTATTTTTTAAAACCAAATGTTTGATTGCCGCAATAAGCCTGACTTCTGGCGTTTTAATGACGAGTACAGCAGGTGCTGTGCAAACTGTGGATGCAGGCTTACCTGATTATCAAAAAGCCAGTGGTGTTTCCGGTAATTTGTCTAGCGTAGGCTCTGATACACTGGCAAATCTAATGACTTTGTGGGCCGAAGCATTTAACCGCGAATATCCTAACGTTAATATTCAGATTCAGGCGGCGGGTTCTTCAACCGCGCCACCGGCATTAACCGAAGCCACCTCAAATCTTGGCCCGATGAGCCGTGAAATGAAGGATGACGAGCTGGAAGCCTTTGAAAGCAAATACGGTTACAAACCAACGGCTGTACCTGTTGCTATTGATGCCTTGACAGTTTTAGTCAATAAAGATAATCCTGTTAAAGGGCTATCTATTGCCCAGGTTGATGCGATTTTCTCATCGACACGTAAATGCGGCGGTGAAGCCGATATTGAAACATGGGGCGGTGCAGGCGTTACGGAATGGGCAGCAAAACCTATTCAGTTATACGGACGTAACTCGGTTTCCGGTACTTACGGCTACTTTAAAGAAAATGCGTTATGCAAAGGTGATTTTAAAAGCAATGTCAATGAGCAACCCGGCTCCGCTTCTGTGGTGCAATCAGTTACCTCATCCACTAACGGCATTGGTTATTCGGGCATAGGCTACACCACATCCGGTATCAAAATGGTGCCTTTATCTAAAAAAACTGGGGACGCATTTGTAGAAGCAACGCCAGAAAATGCACTTAACGGTACTTATCCGTTAACACGTTACTTGTATATTTATGTCAACAAAAAACCTAATACACCGCTAGCTCCTTTAGAAAATGAATTTATTAAACTGGTATTATCAAAAGTTGGCCAAGAAGTGGTCATAAAAGATGGATATGTGCCATTACCTGCTACTGTTGTAGAAAAAATATTAACAACACTTAAGTAAATAGATTTCTTGTGGATAGTGCGATGCTGGATTTGAAATAGTGCATTGAAATTCATATAGAGAATATTGTGTAGGAAAAATAACGGTTGAGGTTTGTAGATCAAATCTCAGCCGTTTTTTTTGCTTTTTGTTATATCATTGTCACATTTAAATCTTAGACTATTGACATGCCGGAACTAAACGCACAGAAAAAAAAATTATCTATGGCAAAATCGGATCGTGATTACCATGAACGATGGCGGTTGCTCAAAGATTCTATCGCGCGATATGGGGTGATACTGGGGGGCTTATCGGTCATTGTTGCCGTGGTGCTGATTTTCTTTTATTTGCTGTATGTGGTTTTCCCGCTGTTTTTATCGGCAAGCGCACAGTCAATCAGCCAGTACAATGTACCGGAAGCGGCGCAAGGTAAAACTGTATTGCTGGATATGGAAGAGCAAAATAAAGTCGCAGTTCGCTTTACCGATATGGGGCAGATCATCTTTTTTGATGTTGCCAGCGGAAAAACGCTACTCAGCCAAAAAGTTGCCCTGCCGGAAGGTGTGCAAATCACCAGTTTTTCCCAAGCAAGCCCTACCAGTGAAAACACGGTAGTTTATGGCTTATCCAACGGCCAGGCCGTTATTGTCAAGCATCAATATAAAGTTACTTACGTTGACAATGTACGCGTCATTACGCCGTCGCTATACTATCCATCGGGTGAACAAGCATTGGTTTTGGACGATACCGGTGCGGCTTTGGAAAAAATAGCGGTTACAGCGGGCGATAATGCCACCACCATTGTGGCAAAAACTGCCGATACCCCTCAGAGTTTGGGTAAAATCCGTTTAACACATTTTGAAAAAGAAACCTCTTTATTCGCAGAAGAATCCAAACTGACACGTAGTGATGCCGTGCTGGATATGCCGGCGGCGGGTGTTGAAGCCATTTTGATTGATAGAAACAAAACCTCGCTCTTTCTAGTCGGTAGTGATGGACGACTGAGTATTTTTGATATTGCTGACAAGACCAATCCAGTGCTCAAACAACACCAAAATGTCGTGGAAACCGGACAAAAAATTACCCGCGTTGCGTTTTTAAACGGTGATCTTTCCTTGATGATTGGCGAGTCCAATGGCTTGGTGTCGCAGTGGAGTATGGTCAGGGATAAATTAAACCGATCTACATTGCAAAAAATCCGGTCGTTTAAAGTCTCTGACAAAGCGGTGGTTGCCATACAGACAGAACAGCGTCGTAAAGGCTTTGTAACCATTGATGACGAAGGTATTATGGGCATTTACAGCTCTACTGCCGAGCGAGAGCTGGTGAAAAAGTCAGTTGGCGAATCATCTCCTGTTGCAGCGGCGCTATCACCACGGGCTAATGCCTTGCTGGTACAGTTGGAAAACGGCAAAATAAATGTCTGGGATGTTAAAAATGAACACCCCGAAGTGTCTTTGCGTTCACTGTGGCAAGAAGTATGGTACGAAAGTTACCCCAAACCGGATTATATTTGGCAATCCTCCTCTGCCAGCAGCGATTTTGAACCCAAATACAGTTTAACACCGCTGGTTTTTGGTACGTTAAAAGCCGCGTTCTATAGCATGTTAGTGGCAATGCCTTTGGCTTTAATGGGCGCAATTTACACCGCCTATTTTATGGCTCCGCGTATGCGCCAGTATGTCAAACCAACCATTGAATTAATGGGCGCGTTACCGACGGTTATTTTGGGATTTTTAGCGGGATTGTGGCTGGCACCGTTTGTAGAAGAACATTTAGCAGGATTGTTTTTACTGATTCTGACCGTGCCTTTTTGTGTCATGTTATTTGCCTATTTCTGGCAATATTTGCCCAAAACCCTACAGGAAAAAATCCCCGATGGCTGGGATGCGGCTTTTTTGATTCCGGTTATCTTAACCAGTGGCTGGTTGGCGTTTGCGATGGCTCCCGATTTGGAAATGCTGCTGTTTCATGGCTCGCTGCGTGAATGGTTTAAAACCGAGCTGGGCATAGGTTATGACCAGCGCAACGCCTTAATTGTGGGCATTGCCATGGGATTTGCCGTCATTCCCACCATATTCTCTATTGCCGAAGATGCGATTTTTAGTGTGCCCAAACATTTGACAGTGGGTTCCTTGGCATTGGGCGCAACTACCTGGCAAACGGTGACTAAAGTGGTGTTGCTCACCGCCAGTCCTGGTATTTTTTCGGCAGTGATGATCGGCTTGGGTAGAGCCGTCGGAGAAACCATGATTGTGTTGATGGCAACCGGCAACACACCGGTAATGGACATGAGTATCTTTCAAGGCTTACGCACTTTAGCGGCTAATATCGCGGTAGAAATGCCGGAATCCGAGGTTGACAGCACGCACTATCGGGTGTTGTTTTTGGCGGCTTTAGTGTTATTTACCTTTACTTTTGTTTTCAACACGCTGGCTGAGGTTATTCGTCAGCGCTTACGCGAAAAATACAGTTCGTTATGATGAAATTATGGTTTAAAAGTGGCAAGCCGTGGATATGGCTCAACGCGGCTGCGGTCAGCACCTGTTTGATTATGGTGGTTGGATTGCTGGGCTTGATTACGGTACGTGGCATAGGGCATTTCTGGCCAGCGCAGGTAGGGCAGTACAGTTATCAGGCTGATAACGGCCAGCAAGAAATTATTTTTGGCGAAAAAGTCGATGCTACCGTAACCTCTTTGGCAGCGGCAAAATCGGCCGGTTATAAGATGGCGGAAAATGAAGATGCCTTGATTCAGTATCAGCTGAAAACCGGTAATCGTGATATTACCGGTGCTGATTTTCGCTGGATACAGGCACGTCGTATCAAAGAGCAAAGTTATCCACTTGATATGATGGTTGTCGAGCGCCGTGAATGGGGTAATTTTTACGGCCAGTTGTTTGAGGTTAAAGAAGACCATAAAGTGATTGCTAGCGGCGATCAGGCCTGGCCTGCATTGCAGGAAAAAATAGCGGAAGCGTTAACGGTTTTCAAAACCATCAACCAACTGGAAAAAAAGGAAATCGGCACGGTTAATTACGGCTTAGAGCGTTTAAGGCTTAAACAAAAAAGTCTGGAATTAGAAAATCGTTGGGACAATGTAGCAAAAAAACAGCTGGCAGCCGATAAAGCCAGCTACGATGCAAAATACACGCAATATCAGGCTAAATTGGCCGAGTTATACCAGCAAATCAGGCGTTATAGCTTGGCTGCCAAAACTGAAAGTGGCGCTACGGTCAACATTCCGCTGGCTAAGGTGGTACGTGCCTATCAGCCCAATGCGATGGGGTTTTTCGATAAAATCAACCACTATAGAATTAAACTGGGTGAGTTTTTAACCGATGAGCCGCGTGAAGCCAATACCGAGGGCGGTATATTTCCGGCTATATTTGGCACTGTGTTGATGGTGCTTATTATGTCGGTGATTGTCACGCCGTTTGGTGTGATTGCTGCGGTGTATTTACGCGAATATGCCAGACAGGGCTTTACCACACGCTTAATCAGGATAGCGGTGAATAATCTGGCCGGTGTGCCTTCGGTGGTATATGGCGTATTTGGTTTAGGTTTTTTTGTTTATATTCTCGGTGGTCATATTGATGCCCTGTTTTTCCCTGAAGCGGCACCTGCGCCCGTATTTGGTACGCCGGGCTTAATGTGGGCATCGATTACCTTGGCGTTATTAACCTTGCCGGTAGTGATTGTTTCAACCGAAGAAGGCCTGGCACGTATTCCTAAATCCATACGTGAGGGCAGCCTGGCATTAGGCGCTACCAAATTTGAAACCCTGTGGTTAACCGTATTGCCTATGGCAAGCCCTGCGATTATGACCGGCCTGATTTTGGCGGTCGCCAGGGCCGCCGGCGAAGTTGCGCCGTTGATGTTAGTGGGCGTAGTTAAATTAGCCCCGACATTGCCGCTGGATGGCAATTTTCCGTTTTTGCATTTGGACAGAAAGTTTATGCACTTGGGCTTTCATATTTACGATGTTGGCTTTCAAAGTCCGAACGTAGAAGCGGCAAGGCCTTTAGTGTACGCAACGGCTTTATTGTTAGTATTGGTGATTGTAGGACTGAATTTGGCGGCTATCGTCATTAGAAATAACCTACGTGAAAAATACCGCGCTTTGGAAGGCTAAAAGTGCAACTACTGGGTTGTTAAAGTGAATACTGACTCAGTTACAGTAACTTAACAAAAAAACTGGAGTAATTTATGCTATCTATCCAAGCGATTGAACAAGCTGTTCAGCAGTTGCCTGCACATGATTTGGCTGAATTTCGCCGTTGGTTTGCTCAATTTGATGAGCTTGCCTGGGACGCACAGATTGAAGCCGATGCTAACGCGGGTAAGCTTGATGCACTGGCTGCTGAAGCCCTCGCTGAATATCATAATGGCACGGCGCGTGAGCTTTGAAGCATTTCACTTCTGCAAAGTTCTGGCAACATTTTTATGCTTTGCCCATTAATGTTCAGCAGCACGCGCGTGATAACTATGAGTTACTCAAACAAAATCCGTTTCATCCCTCATTGCAATTTAAAGCTGTTAAAAATGGGGCATTTCGTAGCGTTCGAGTTAGTTTAGGTTATCACGCACTTGGAGTCCCAGTTGACCAAGGTGTACAGTGGTTTTGGATTGGTAGTCATGCAGCTTATGATAAATTACTTGCTTAACCCAGTGCTCAAACTGAATATGTTATATCCAATAAAAACACAAAAATACCGACTTAAATAAGGTTAAAAGAATGGCAGCACAAGAAACACGTACCCATGCGATAGACATGAATTCTGTTTTGCGCGGACAAGGCAAAAAAGAAATACCCACTGAAGTGTGTGTGAGAGTAGAAGACCTGAATTTATTCTATGGTCAAAAACAGGCATTGCATAACGTCACCATGAATATGCCCAAAAAACGGGTAACCGCGTATATTGGCCCCAGTGGTTGCGGTAAATCTACTTTGCTGCGTTGCATCAATCGTATGAATGATTTGGTGGATGGTGTTAAGATTGATGGCAAAGTGCTGCTGGATAATGAAAATATTTATGACAAAAGCGTTAATGTGGCAGCATTACGTCGGCGTGTAGGCATGGTATTTCAAAAACCCAACCCGTTTCCAAAATCAATCTTTGAAAATGTCGCCTATGGTTTGCGGATTCAAGGCGTTAATGACAAGCGGGTACTGGAAGAAACCGTTGAAAATGCCTTGCGTGGTGCAGCACTTTGGGATGAAATGAAAGATCGGTTGAATGATAACGCCTTGGGTATGTCAGGTGGGCAACAGCAGCGACTAGTGATTGCCAGAGCGATCGCCATCGAACCGGAAGTGTTATTGCTAGATGAACCTGCATCGGCGCTCGACCCAATATCGACATTAAAAATTGAAGAGCTGATTAACGAACTGAAAGAGAAGTACACTATAGTTATAGTAACCCATAACATGCAGCAGGCGGCTCGTGTTTCGGATTACACGGCATTTATGTATATGGGGGAATTGATTGAAATGGGTACAACCAGCGAGTTGTTTACCAACCCCAGAAAAAAACAGACAGAAGATTACATTACCGGCAGGTACGGATAAGAGGAGTAAGCAATGGACAATGGAAAAATAGGTCAGCACATATCGGGTCAGTTTAATAAAGAACTGGAAGATATCCGTAATAAAGTGTTAACCATGGGCGGCCTGGTTGAACAGCAAATAGAAAAAGCGGTTCAGGCATTTGCCAACGGTGATACTGAATTGGCCGATGAAGTTATCAAACAGGATAATATAGTCGATGCGTTAGAGATAGCGATAGACCGCGAATGTAACCAGATTCTCGCATTAAGACAACCGGCGGCTTTTGATTTAAGGTTGTTGATTACGGTGATTAAAGTGATTAACGAGCTGGAAATCGTCGGTGATTTATCTGAAAGCATTGCCAAAATGGCAATTTCCCTATCGGATATTGAAGGCTCTAAAAAAGATAGTTATTACGAATTACAACACATGGCAGACTTGGTAAAAGGCATGCTGCATGACTCACTGGACGCTTTTGCCCGTATGGATGTTGATGACGTGGCGACAATTACCGGACGAGATGAAAATGTTGATCGCGAGTATGTCAGTATTTTTAGACAATTGATCACCCACATGATGGAAGATCCACGCAATATTACCCGCACTATAAACGTGTTATGGACAGTACGTGCATTGGAAAGAATAGGCGACCATGCCTGTTATATTTGTGAGCATTTAATTTATATGATGAAAGGGCAGAATGTCAGGCACTCTACCCAGGAAGAATTACAAAAAATATTGGAGAAAGGAAAAAAATGATTTTTCTTGACGCTTATCAGTTTTGTCTATGAATACGCTTTGGAAAAACTTTTTGCTCGCCGAGCAAGCCGTGTTTAAAAATGATGAGAGTATCGTTTTCCCTGGCGTACAATCTGGTAACGAAAAACGCATTTATCCGATTGCACACCTGGGTGTTTTGTCTATTACCGGTAAAGATGCGGGGACTTTGTTGCAAGGCCAAATCACCTGTAATGTGCATGAAGTGACGGAACATAAAGCCAAATTAGCGGCTATGTGCAATGCCAAGGGCAGGGTCGTCACCACTTTTTTGTTGCTCAAGAATAAAGAAGGCTTTTTACTGGTTTTGCCAAAAGCGTTGCTGGATTCAGTCAAAAAAAGACTGCAAATGTATGTGTTGCGTTCGGTGGTGACATTAACGGACAGTTCCGATACGCTGTGTTTAATAGGCTTAACCACGCCTGACGTAACGCAAACACAGCAGTTTGATAGCCAAGGACAAGCGCTTATTTGCGTGCAGATGTCAGCACTGGAAAATCGCCAGCTGCTTGTTGCAGATACCGACCAAGCGATGGCTGTGTGGTCGCACTATGTCGCGGATCAGGGTTTTCACCCGGATAACTCCGATGTTTGGCGCTACCTCGACATGATGTCCGGCATTCCTTGGCTGGATTTGGAAACCTCAGAAGAATATATTCCGCAAATGCTTAATATTGATAAGTTAGGCGGCATCAGTTTTAACAAAGGTTGTTATACCGGCCAGGAAATTGTCGCGCGTACCCATTATCTTGGCAAGGCTAAACGTGCCCTGTTTATCGCCCAGTCCGACAGTTCGCTAGTGCCTGCCGCCAATGCGCCAGTGTTTGATGACAGCACCGATAACACGCAAGCTGTAGGTAGTGTGCTTTCGGCGCTGCAAGGCCAAGACAATTGCACCATGCTGGTGGTGTTAAACATTTCAGAAACCACCCCATCCAGGCTCACATTAGCCGACCAAACGCCACTGGCTTTATTAGTATGACGGATAGAATTAACCCGCAAACGGCATCGTATTTTCGACGCTTGGGAACAATCACCATCTTTGCGATTTACTTTTTGATACTTGTTGGCGGTATCGTGCGTGCATCCGGTGCAGGCATGGGCTGTCCTGACTGGCCAACCTGTTTTGGACAATGGATTCCGCCTACTGACGTATCGCAGTTACCAGCCGATTATCAGCAAATTTATGCGGATCGCGGCTACAAAGATACCCAGTTCAACGCCTTCAAGACGTGGACAGAATATGTCAATCGCTTGTGTGGTGTATCAATTGGCATACTGATTTTTATGACCGCTTATGCGTCCAGGGCGTATCGCAAGGCCGACAAGACTGTGTTTTATTTATCATTAACGGCATTTTTTTTGGTGGGGTTTCAAGGCTGGCTAGGCTCGACGGTTGTTGCCAGCAACCTAAAGCCGCTTATCATCACCTTACACATGCTACTGGCTTGGTGTCTGGTCAGCTTGCTTATTTACACAATACTGCGATCGCAACGGGATTTTATCGCATCTATTGATGCCGGTGCGTTATCGGCCAAGTTTAAAACCGTGTTGAGCGTTGCTATGGCAATGACACTGCTGCAAGTGTTGATGGGTACGCAAGTGCGGGAAACTGTCGATATGTTGGCCAATACTCAAAGTGTCATAGATCGCGCTTTTTGGCGGGAGAGTTTTCCGATTATTTTCTATGTACACCGTTCATTTTCATCACTCATCTTGTTCACCAACGCTTGGCTGGTTTGGAAGCTGTACCGTGCTTACAACGGGCGGGTGGCATTTTTGCACCGTGGCAGCCTGGCTTTGATTGGCTGTATTGTTACCGCAATTCTGGCCGGTATCAGTTTGGATAGGCTGGGTATGCCCGCCGTTGCCCAGCCTGTGCATTTACTCATGGCAAATCTTATTTTTGGGGCGCAGTTTTCGCTGTTTATGTATTTACGCTATGCGTCCTCAACTAGCGCTAGCTCAGTTATAAAACGCTGAATTTGGTTGGCCTGACTGTTAATTTACCGGATAATAGCCGCCTTTATTTAGCTTATAAACGGAATCATTATGAACCAAACCAGCATCAATCTTATAGAACAATACTATGCCGCGTTTAACGGTGGCGACATGGATACGTTTTTAAACTTGCTGACCGATGACGTGATACACGACATCAACCAAGGTAAGCGGGAAATTGGCAAAGAGGCCTTCACCCAATTCATGGCGTGCATGAATTTTAACTACAAAGAACAGCTGGTGGACATGGTTATTATGGCAACCGCCGATGGTAAACGTGCCGCCGCTGAATTTGTGGTTTTGGGTGAATATATTAAAACGGATACCGGCTTACCCGAAGCGCAAGGCCAAAAATATCGCCTGCCAGCAGGTGCTTTTTTTGAAATTCGTGACAACAAAGTCGCACGTATCACTAATTATTACAATTTGCAGGACTGGATTGCGCAAGTGGGTGGTTAATCGCAATACCTTCGCCAAACGGATAAAGTCAGTTGGAAATGATATTTGGCAAAATTTTATGCAATTGATTTTTATGTGTTTTGTATTTTCAACTTGCATCCATTTTGATCAAATTTAGATCAAAATCCAAAATTGGCGAAGGTATTGTAATCGGTTACAGCATTTTTAGCGGTTAAAGTGTGATCTGACAGTTGCGGGTAGTGGGAAGTGCTTGTCAGATTGTAACGGGATTAAAGTAACGCAAATCAGCGCGTACCAAAGACCACTATGGTTTTGCCATGCGCGGTAATCAATTTTTTATCTTCTAGTTCCTTCAGTACGCGGCCGGCCATTTCTCTTGAACAGCCAACGATACGGGCAATTTCCTGACGGGTAATATGGAGTTGCATACCGTCAGGATGGGTGATGGCATCGGGTTCTTTGCATAAATCCAGCAATGTTCTGGCAATTCTGCCTTCAACATCCATAAACGCCAAATCACACAGATTACGTCGGGCGACCAATAGCCGCGCAGACAACTGGGCTCCCAAAATATACAATAAATCAATTGCATACACATACAACTCATTTTTGAGTGCTTGTTGAAAACGTTCGTAACTGATTTCTGCCAAATGGCAATCGGTTCGGGTTCTCACGGTCACCTTACGTGTCGCAATGTTTTTAAAAACCCCGATTTCACCAATAAATTCATTTTTATTGAGATACGTCAAAATCAGTTCTTGGCCGCTGCTGCTATCTTCCACGCAAATACTGACTGAGCCTTCGATGATAAAGTGTAAATTATCACCCGCATCACCGGGTTGAATAATGATCGTTTTTGCCGGATAGGTTTTTTTATGACAAAGTTTTAAGAATTGTTCCAAGGCATGTTCATTTATGGCAATCTGACCTTCCGTGTGGTGGATATAGTTCATTTAAATTCCAGTTTCCAATATGTCCTTTATTAAGAGTAAGTGATTTTAACAAAAAATCAATATTTAGATATTTATATGCTACCCTATGCGTCATTTTATGGTCGGGGGATAAAATGCAGGCGACAGTCAAATGGATCGATGGCGTGATGTTTGTGGGCGAAACTGGCAGTGGTCATGCCGTAGTAATGGATGGCCCACCTGAACATGGCGGCCGTAATATGGGTATACGCCCAATGGAAATGCTGTTACTGGGTGTAGGCGGATGTTCATCGTTTGATGTAGTACAAATTTTACAAAAAGGTAGAAACCACATTGTCGGCTGTGTTGCTGAACTATCAGCAGAGCGGGTGGATGCTGTACCGAGTGTATTTAGCAAAATCCATTTGCATTTTGTGGTTTCAGGCCACGATTTGAAAGCGTCAACCGTAGAGCGGGCAGTCAAGCTATCCGCAGAAAAATATTGCTCGGCAGCCATTATGCTAGGAGCAGCGGGGGTGGAGATCACCCATGATTTTGAAGTTATCGAGGTTTAACTGGTTTGAATAAATTGCAATTACACGGCTTTAACAATTTAACAAAGTCGCTCAGTTTCAATATTTACGATATTTGTTACGCGCCTGCCGAGCAACAGCAAGCGTATATTGAATATATCGATGAGGCTTACAACGCCGATAAACTCACACAAATTCTTAAGGATGTTGCTGAGATTATAGGGGCCACCGTCCTCAATATTGCCCATCAGGATTATGAACCGCAAGGCGCTAGCGTTACGATGCTGATTTCGGAAGGTAATGTAGAGCTACCGTCCAGCATGCACAGCCAGTCACCAGGGCCGTTACCTGACACAATATTGGCGCATTTGGATAAAAGTCACATTACCGTACACACGTATCCTGAAAGTCATCCAGATAATGGCATCAGTACCTTCAGAGCCGATATTGACGTGTCAACCTGTGGCCGTATTTCGCCATTAAAGGCACTAAATTACCTGATTCACAGCTTTGAGTCTGACGTGGTGATTATGGATTATAAAGTGCGCGGTTTTACCCGCGATATATCCGGCAAAAAACACTATATTGACCACAATATCACCTCTATTCAGAACTATATTGCCAAGGATACGCAAGAAAGTTATCAAATGATTGATGTGAACGTGTATCAGGAAAATATTTTTCATACCAAGATGATGCTCAAGGAAACCGAGCTGGAAAATTATTTGTTTGAAAAAGAAAGTAATTTGAGTGCCGAGCAAAAAGCCGGCATACAAAAGAAATTACAAAAAGAAGTGACTGAAATTTTTTATGGCCACAACTACCGCCGCAAAAAAATAGACGTTGCTGACGCTTAATTAAAAAACGCTTCACTTGGTGGGTATGCGGGCAAGCATACCCAACTTAAATCAGCTGACAAGCGCATCTTCGGGCAACGGCATTCACTGCAATAGTGCTTGCAACGTTTCTGACAAGCCCTTTATTTCGCCATGACTGATAAATACCAGTCGCCCTATACCATCATCAGAAGGTCTGGATGGCAAGCGTATGGATGGATATAGTTTCTCTGCCACACCTTGCACCAGCAAAGGTTGCTTTTGTTCCGGTGTGTACACCACCCCTTTTAAACGTACCAGTTGCTGGCCATAGCGAGTTATTAGCTGCATCAGTGCGGTGTGCAATTGTTCCCAGGCTATAGGCGTTTCAAGATGTATGCTGATACTGCTGAATTCATGTTGTGGCAACTCAGACACATAATGATTGCGCCGAGGCCGGAACTTTTTTGTAGCATTGAAGATAACATCGGGATCAATCGCACCTTGCACGGCAATCAATCGTGTTGCTATGGGTGCAAGTTGATCCAATTTGGTTTGAATTTGTTTTTGTTGCCACGCCTGGGCTAAATCGGTCTGCGTTAAAACAACCGTATCTGCCCAGGCTATTTGTGCCACTACTTCAGGAAACCGCTCAAAGTTCTGCTCATCCATAATGGCTGACACCGTAGCTATAGCGCCCTGCAAGCTATAACGAGCTGACAGCCATCGATCCATGAATAAAATATCCAGTACCGGCTCAGGATTGGCAACGCCGCTGGTTTCGATAATTACCCGTTCAAAATAGCTATTATCGGCATCCCACGCCATACGCAGATTTTTTAGTATCGGCGCTAACGATCCGCGCACCTGACAACACAAACAACCGCCCACTAAGGTTGATAAGGGTACTTTGTGTTCACGCAGTAATTGTTGATCGATCGCTGTAGCACCAAATTCATTAATAATAACGGCTGATTTGGGTGCATGGCTTAATAATCGATTAAGTAGCCTGGTTTTGCCACTGCCTAAAAAGCCGCTGATGATGTATATTGGAATTCTATTCATAATAAAAACATAAAATAAATTATTTTATGTTTCAATGAGATGTTGATGACTTTTAGCCTGGTTTTTCGTCATCCGAAAGAGGTACACCTAAGTGTGCATTCTCATCCTTATTGCTAAACGTCAGTTCAAGTTGAAGCGCATCACAATGCACATTGTGTAATGATAAGCTGTACTCTGCCGCAATAGTTATTGCGTGTTTATGGGTCAATCGTTTCAACGCTAATTGCGATAACGCATCATTTTTGGCCTCCCAAGAGATTTTGAGTACAATGTATTTAGCATTATCAGATACATTAAATTGTTCGATACCCAGCGAATCAATTAAGCCAGCAGTAGCTGACTCATCACACAGTCTCCATAAGTTTTGGATAAGCGGATCTTTTAGTTGCCTAACAATCTGATGATATTTGTTTATTTGTAACTCCCTTTCGTTTCGTTGTGTAGCTCGTCGTTCAGTTTCTATCTTAGAATGTTCACGCTTAATAGCATTATCCTTGCGATTGATAATTATCCAAGCAGTAATGATAATTATAAAGATAGAAGATAGAAGATAGAAGATAGAAGAAGTCATAATTTCGAAGATGTAAGTTATTTATCTAAAAAAACTATAGAATACTTTACATATTTGCATTTTACCATCAGCATTGATGGTAAAAAACGAAAAAAATACAAAAATAAAATATATTTGTAAATTATTGTTACATACTTCTGAAGCCAGATGTCGAATAAGTTTTTAGCCAGTCTTGCACACGATTCACCGTATCCAGCAACTGCGCGTCTGTATAAGGCACAGCGGCAAACTTCCCCCACACTGGCGCAGGCCAGGCTATATCGCTTTGATAACGCACAATGTGATGAATATGCAATTGCGGAACAATATTGCCAATGGCAGCAATGTTCATCTTGTCGGCTTTATAGCCGTCGGCGAGTATTTTGGCAAGCTCACTGGATTCTTCGCTAAGTTGGCTGCGTTGAGATTTTGATAGCTGATAAATTTCAGAAATGTCAGCCACTTCTGGCACCAGAATAAACCACGGATATTGGCTATCATTCATCAACAATAATTGACATAAATCAAAACGGCCAATCATTATGCTGTCATGCTGCAAGCATTTATGTAGTTGGAAAAGTGAGGGCATCGGCTATGAAAAAAATTTAAAAGTAACTATTGAAATAAACTAAAAAAAAGGTGTAACTTACGATCCCATTTAACTATAAATCCAATAAAAAATGCCGTCATGTCTGCTCAATCTATTTCAACTCATGAAGTAACCGCCCATGCTACAGTCGCTGTCTCATTTAAGTTACTGTTAGGATTATACGCAATTATCCCTATTTGTTTACTGCTAAGGTTTTTTGATCACTGGTTCTGGCAAGATTATTTGCAACAGAATCTGCCCAGCAGTCCGTACCATTTTATTTTATTCCAAATCATGTTCGGAACGCCGCATATTATCGCCAGTGCGATTGTATTGGTCAGCAATACCGAATACCTGAAGCATTACAAGCACAATGTTATCCTGATGACGCTTGCCATTGCAGTGGCTTATTTTGCTGGCAATATGTTTATTCCTTATCGGGTACTTTACATCGTTGTTGCATCCTGGACAGTATTCCATGTACTTAAGCAACAGCATGGCATTGCCCGTGGTATTTGCCCGTTGCCTGACTGGGCATTCAATCTGTTGCTATGGCTAAGCGTAACGGCGGGTATCTGTATTTATATCGGTATTTTTTTAAGACAAGGCCTTAGTGTCGATCAAACTAGCTGGCTGAAAGAAATTGCCGCTATTTTATGCCTGGTTTTGGCGGTGAGTACGATTGTCTGCCAACGCTATGTCAACACATCATTCGGCAAGTGGTTTCTTTGGTCAAATGTGTTGTTAGTGTTAAGCAGTTTTTATTTGTATGTGCAGCAGTATTATTTTTTGGCGATATTGGTACCGCGCTTTGTCCATGATGCAACTGCTTATGTTTTTTACGTCACCCATGATTACAACAAGCACCACGAGCAGCCGAAAAACTTTATTTATCGCTATGCCGCACGTTGTGGTGTGCATGTGTTTTTAGTGCTGCCGGTTATTTCATTTACTCTGGCTTTTGTGTTGCAAGCTTATGGCGATACTGTTGTCAATGCCATAACCCAGTTGTTTTGGGGAACTGAGTTTTATCGGGTGGTGACTGTCGGCTTGCTGGGCTATCTGGCTTTAATGCACTACTACACCGAAGCTTTCACCTGGAAAGGTGACTCGCCTTATCGGCAGTTTATTGCCTTTAAAAAATGATTGTGAACGGGTAGAACACAATATCAATTTGTTCTATAACTAGGGAGTTGCGTGTAGAGACGCAAAATCTTGCGTTTCTACACGCATAAGTATCTACACAAGTTTCAAGCTCCTTCTCCAGAGGGAGAAGGTTGGGATGAGGGGGAAATATAACTTGTTGATTTTATTCTCCTCACCCCAACCCTCTCCAGCAGGAGAGGGGGTACAGCACTCTGCAACTCATTGTTTTTATTAAGCTGAAAATTGTGTAGATACCTATGCTCTACAGGTACGGCGTTTTCTTGGTTAAATTAACAAATCAGTGGGTTTCTTGTTGCCGATAATAAACATCCAGTTCCTGCAAGCGTTCA